>CAIWAJ010000753.1:0-2744 GCA_903910565.1 uncultured Rhodospirillales bacterium | reverse complement strand
GGAGTCGCCTCAAAATACCTCGACAGCTACCTGAAGTGGTTCCACCTCGCCACCATCCGCCTCAACCCAACACCAAGAGCATGTCTCAACGCCGCAATTCAGACCTACGCATAGAATACGAGAATAGAGCCAAAGTCATTGACTAATCTAACGTCATAAGTTAGACATACCCCCATGAACGCGCCGACCACATCCCCCGGGCCCACCCAAAGCACGCACCCCGCGCTGCTGCTGGCGGAGCTTGTCCTGCGCCTGGTGGACGCCATCGGCGGCGGCCCCGGCCTGCTCTGGCGCCTCTGGCCGCCCGCCCGCGCGGAATGGCGCGAATTCCAGGCCACCGCCCGCGAATTTGCCGCCCTCATGCAGCGCCTCGCCGCGCTCCCCCACCCCACGCAAAAACGCCAACCCGCGCCCGGAGTCCGTCCGCACCACGCCCGCACTCCGTCCAATCACCCCGCGCCCCCGCGCGAAACCGGCTTCACGCCGCGGCCCGCCCCACGCCCCGAACCGCCGGTCCCACGCGGCAAAAAGCGCGAAAATCAGCGCCGCATCGTCACGCCCATTTCATTACGATATCGAAATCAACCAGTAATTTGTGGCATCGCCTGCGGGATGATCGTCGTCACGATCGAAGCGTCCAGCGCCTCGTAATTGTGATACCCGATGGTCGCATACAGCTCGGCCCGCGTCTGCATCCGCTCCACCATGTTATGCGTGCCCCCGTCCCGCCTGATCGCCGCGTACAACTCCTCCTGCGCCTTGTTCGCCACCCGCAGCGACGAGACCGGCCAGATCACCATCTTGTAGCCCATCTCCTCGAATTCCTTGGCCGTGAAAAACGGCGTCCGGCCAAACTCCGTCATGTTAGCCAGCAACGGCGCCTTCACCCGGCTGGCGAATTCGCGGAACATCTCGGCCGTGTTCAACGCCTCCGGAAAAATCGCATCCGCCCCGGCATCGAGATACATATTCGCCCGCGCCACCGCCCCATCCATCCCCTCGGAGGCCGCCGCATCGGTCCGCGCGATAATATAGAGATGCCGCCGCGCCTTCCGCGCCGCCGCCACCTTGGCGGCCATGTCATGCGGGTCCGCCAGCTTCTTGTCGTTCAGGTGCCCGCATTTCTTCGGCAGCAACTGGTCCTCGATATGCACCGCCCCCGCGCCCGCATCCTCGAAGCAGCGCACCATGTTCATCACATTCAGCGCCTCGCCATACCCGGTATCCCCATCCACCAAAACCGGCAGCCCCGACGAGCGGGCCACCTGCCGCACGAAGAAACACACCTCGTCCACGGTGATGATCCCCAGATCCGGCAACCCCATCGAGGCCGTCATCGCCGCCCCCGAAAGATACAGCGCATCGAACCCCGCCGCCTTCGCCTGCAACGCCGCCTGCCCGTTATGGGTGCCGGGGATCTGCAAAATCCCGGGCGATTCCACCGCCCGGCGGAAGCGCAGCCCCGCATGCTCGGAGGGATTGCCGTCGGCGAGGAGATAGGTCATCGAAAACTCCGTCAGATAAAAAACAGCACGGTCAGCACCACGAAGCCGGGCAACAACAGCCCGCACGCCATCGCCATGTAGCCGAAGAATCCGGGCATGCGAACGCCCCGATGCGCCGCCACCCCGCGCACCATCATATTGGGTGCATTGCCGATATAGGTCAGCGCCCCGAAACACACCGACCCCGCCGACATCGCCATCAACGTCGTCGCCCACTCCCCCGTCAACCGCCCCGGCTCCCCGCCGGCGAGGCGGAAGAACAGGAAATAGGTGGGTGCGTTATCGAGAAAGGCCGAAAGAATGCCGGAAAACCAGAAATACACCGCCGGAATCGGCCGCCCCGCCGCATCCGCCGTCAACCCCAGCAAAGGCCCCAACGGCCCCGCCCGTCCCGCCTCCAACATCGCCAGCACCGGGACGATGGTGACCAATATGCCGGCGAACAGCTTCGCCACCTCCACCATCGGCCCCCAGGTGAACATATTGGCCTGGTGGATCGCCAACGCCGTCTTCCGCGCTGAAACCGAAGCCACCGCGAGAAACAGGAACGCCCCCGCGAACTGCTCCCCCGCCACCACAGCCCCCGGCATCTGCACCTTGCCGACCGGCCACAGACTCTGCGCCACCACCGTCGCCACCACCACCGCCAGCAGCCCGAGATTCGTCACCCCACGAAAATGCAGCCGCCGCCGCGCCGCGGGAACCGGGTCCTTCGCCGCCGACCGCCGATCGAACCACCAGAACAGCCCCAACAGGGGAACCATCAGCACCAGCCCGGGGATCAGCAGCATCCGCAGCGGCCAGGTGAACGGAACCCCCTGCAACAGCCCGATATACAGCGGTGGATTGCCGAGCGGGGTCGTCACCCCGCTCACGTTGCCCACCAGCACGATGAAGAACACCACCAGATGCACCTTGTCCCGCCGATGCGCGTTCGCCCGCAGCAACGGGTGGATCAGCACCATCGACACCGCCACCGGCCCGAGGATCGCCCCCAGCACCGCCGCGATCGCCATCAAAGCGGTATTCCACGCCGGCGTGCCCCAAGGCCCGCCCTCCAGCAAAATGCCGCCCCCCACCGCGTACATCGCGATCAGTAGCGTCACGAATGGCAGATACTCCGCCAGCAAAGCCTGCCAGGCCCCCAGCAGCGCCACGTCCACCCCCTCCAGCACCGCCAACGGAACCAGCGAGGCGAGTGACCAGGCAATCGCCACCTTGCCCATATGCCGATGCCAG
>CAIWAJ010000752.1:0-4412 GCA_903910565.1 uncultured Rhodospirillales bacterium | reverse complement strand
TCCATTTTCCGAGGCCTTCTACCTCGAGCAGAACCCCGACATCGCCGAGGCCCATGCCAAGGGCCTGATCTCCGACTTGCATGCCCATTTCATCGAGCAAGGCTACTTCGAGGGGCGCACCGGCTCTTCCCCGCCGGTCGACGAGCGCTACTACATTGCCGCCTACCCCGATGTGGCCGAAGCGGTCCGGCGCGGTGACGTCGCCTCAGGCAGCGAGCATTACCATCGCTCCGGCGCAACCGAAGGGCGCATCCCCAATTCACAGGTCAAGCGCGAGATCGAGGTCTGGGCGGCCGCCCTGCGCGACGACAACGGCACATGACGGCGATGCGCCGCGCCGGCTTACCCATATCCGCTCGCTGCACTCCGGCGCACGTGCGCTAGGCCGCGGGGAGCGATGTCCGGGCAAACACTATCACCTAGTGCGATCATGCGGGCCCATCGCCTGCTGTGTTCGCCTTTCATCACGGACGATCAGTTCCGCGCCGGCCTGGGCGGCAACCGTGCCGATCTCACCACGATCGGGCGCTATCTCATGCAGCCGGTCGCCGACCGGCCCAACATCTCGCCCTATTTCGATCGCGCCTACTACCGCGCCACCAACCCGGACCTCACCGGCCTCGACGACGACCCGCTCCTGCACTTTCTCGAGACCGGGGTCGCCGAACTGCGCGCGCCGCATCCGTTGATCGACCTGCGCTACATATCGACGTCCGATCCCGCCGTACTCGGTGCCCCCCCGTCCGCGCAGGCGCTGTTCGACCTGCTGGAATGGGACCTCACGCCGCCGAGCCCCTATTTCGATCCGCAGGAATACCGCGAACGGGTCGGCGATGCGGCCGGCCCGAACGCCATGCTGCTGCATTTTCTCACCACGGGCTTGCATTCCGGCTTCACCGCCAACCCGCTGATGGATCACGCCTGGTACGCCGCCCGCTACGACGATGTGCACAAGGACCCCTACGAAGCGCTGCGGCATTTCATCGTCCTCGGAGATCTCGAGGGCCGCGCCGCCGGGCCACGCTTCAATGGAGCCCTATACCGCGCCCGCTATCCCGACGTCGCCGCGGCCGGTGTGCCGCCGCTTTGGCATTATCTCACCCACGGCCGCGAAGAAGGCCGGCAGATGCCCGCCGACGTGCCGCAGGGCGAGGCACCGCCCGCCCGCCGATCGATCATCCCCGGCGCCGCCCTTGCCGCGACGCCCGAGGAGACGCAGCGCGACCACGGAGCGATCACCGCCACGCTGCGGCGGGCGCGGCAGGCAAAACAGGATCGGGCGGCCGTCACCGCCCCCGCCCTCACCCGCAGCCGCAACCCGGCCGCCGACATCGCGCTTCTGTCCTTCCGCACCACCGAGCGGCCGCTGCTGTCGATCCTGGTGCCGATGTACAACGAGGTCGACGTCACCATCGACTGCCTGCGCTCGGTGATGGATACCGCGGGGGAGCTCGCCTGCGAGGTCATCCTCGCCGATGACTGCTCGACCGACCCCGACGCGTTGCGGTTCGACGGCGTACCCAACCTCGTCGTCACGCGCCAGGCGAGCAACCAGGGCTTCATCCGCAACTGCAACGCCGCCTTCGCGCGGTGCCGCGGCGACTACGTGCTGCTGCTCAACAACGACGCCGTGATGCTGCCCGGCGCCCTGGCCCGGATGGTCGCGGCCCTGGCGGAAGATCCCAATCTCGGGGCGGTCGCGCCGAAAATCATCTACCCCAACGGCCGCCTGCAGGAAGCCGGCTGCTACATTCGGCCCAACGGCGAAAGCGGCATGATCGGCCTCTTCGCCGACCCCGACGAGCCCGGCTTTTGCTATGACCGTGACATCGCCTATGGCTCCGGCGCGGCCCTTATGCTCCGCCGCAAGCTGGCCGGCCCCATTTTGTTCGACGAGGCGTTCCGCCCCGCCTATTGCGAAGATGTCGACCTCTGCCTACGCCTGATCGATGCCGGCTACCGCGTGCGCTATCTGCATGAGGCGGTGGTGGTGCATCACCTCAGCGTCTCGACCAACCGCGAGTCCGTGGCCCGCAAGATGCGCACCATCGTGGCCAACCAGCAAAACCTGGCCGAACGCTGGGGCGGACTGATCCGCCGGCTCGACAAGGTGCGCGTGCTCGCCTTCTATCTGCCCCAGTTCCACCCGACCCCGGAAAACGACCTGTGGTGGGGCAAGGGCTTCACCGAATGGACCAACGTGGCCAAGGCCCAGCCAAGCTACGTCGGCCACTACCAGCCGCACCTGCCGGCCGATCTCGGTTTCTACGATCTCCGCTCCGCCGACGCCCTGCGCGCCCAGGCCGACCTCGCCGCGCGCTACGGTATCGAGGGCTTCTGCGTCTATTACTATAATTTCGGCGCCCGCCGGGTCCTGTCGCAACCGATCGAGGTCGTGCGCGCCAACCCCGACATTCCCTTCAAATGGTGCATCTGCTGGGCCAACGAGAACTGGACCCGGCATTGGGACGGCGGTGAAAAAGCCATCCTGCTCGAACAGAGCTACGATGCCGCGACGCTCAACGCCATCATCGCCGATGCCGTCGACCAAGCCGCCGATGACCGCTACATCCGCGTCGACGGCAAGCCGCTGTTCCTGGTCTACCGCCCCTTGCTGCTGCCCGATCCAGCCGCATTCGCCCGCGCCTGCCGCCAGGCCTTCGACGCCGCCGGCTTCCCCGGCGTCCACCTCGCCTACGTCGAAAGCATGGAGGCGGTGAACAAATCCCTCCGCCCAGCCGATATTGGCTTCGACGCCGCCATCGAATTCCCGCCCCACGGCCTCGCCGTGCCGGCCGAGGACAGCGTCGACATCACCAAGGACGGCTGGGCCGGCTACCGCTACACTTACGCCGAAACCGTCGCCGCCTTCGTCACCCGCGACACCGTCGCCTATCCGCGCTACCCCGCGATCTTCCCCTCCTGGGACAACACCCCCCGCCAGCCCCAACGCGGCACCAGCTTCGACGGCGTAAGCCCCGAGGCCTTTCGCGCCTACGCCGAAGCCAAGATCGACGAAATCCGCAGCTTCCACATGGGCGACGAGCGGCTCCTCTTCGTCAACGCCTGGAACGAATGGGCCGAGGGCGCCCACCTCGAACCCGATGCCGGCTACGGCCACCGCTGGCTCGAGG
Organism: uncultured Rhodospirillales bacterium; assembly: GCA_903910565.1. Classification (GTDB taxonomy): domain Bacteria; phylum Pseudomonadota; class Alphaproteobacteria; order Acetobacterales; family Acetobacteraceae; genus CAIYPH01. The sequence continues at coordinate 1,278 of CAIWAJ010000752.1, read as the reverse complement.
CCCTGCGCGACGCACTCGCCGCCAAACGGTGGTCCTGATGGCCAAACCCGCGCTGGAAGACGTCCCCATCACCATCATCGGCCACCCCTGGGCACCCATCGGCATGGGCGAGCAGCTCCGGAGCCACGTTCACGCCTGCAACGCCGTCCATCTCCACCACCACATCTTCGACATCTTCCGCTACGCCCAGCGCACCGACCAGGCCCACACCCAACTGCTCGGCGAACTCGAAATCACCATCCCGCCCGGCGGCATCCGCATCTTCCACATCAACGGCGACGAGGTCGACCGCGTCATCGAGGCCTTCGAGGCCCGCGGCGGCGTGTTCGCCGACGGCTACAACATCATCGTCCCCGCCTGGGAACTGCCGGCCTACCCCAAAACCTGGGCGCTCAACCTGCAAAAATTCAACGAGGTCTGGGCCCTCTCCCACTTCATCGCCGACAGCCTGGCCACCGCCGGCCTCAAATCCCACTTCATCGGCCAGGCCATCGAATTCCCCCCCGGCCCCATGCTCCCCCGCCGCCACTTCGGCATCCGCGAATCCGCCTTCGTGCTGCTGCACTTCTTCGACCTCTCCTCCTACGCCTCCCGCAAAAACCCCGAGGCCGTGCTCGACCTCTTCGCCCGCATCCGCGCCGAAGACCCGTTCCGGGACGTGCAACTCGTCCTCAAGGTCAAAAACGGCGAGCAGGCCGCCGAGGAATGGGCCGCCGGCGTCGCCGGTGATCCGCAAATCAAGGTCATCTCCACCCCCCTCGACACCTTCGGCGTCAAAAGCCTCATCAATGCCTGCGACGTCTTCGTCTCCCTCCACCGCGCCGAAGGCTTCGGCCGCGGCCTCGGGGAGGCCATGGGCCTCGGCCGCCTCGCGCTGGGCACCGGCTGGTCCGGCAATGTCGACTTCATGACCGCCGAAAACTCCCTCCTCGTCGACCACGAACGCGTCAAACTCCGCCGCGACGAATACCCCTTCTGGCGCGGCCAATCCTGGGCCGACGCCGACGTCGCCCACGCCCACACACTCCTCCGCCCCATCCACGATGACCCCACCCGAGGCGCCAGCCTCGCCCGGCGCGGCCAGGCCGAAGCCCTGATGTCCCACGGCAACCGCGCCGTCGGCCTCCGCCTCCTCACCCGCCTCCGCACCATCGCGGCCACGCTGTTGAGATGGGAAGGAAGGCTGGGGCTTTGCCCCAGACCCCACCAGGGAGCGCTGCTCCCTGGACCCTCGCCAAGGGCCGGGCCCTTGGAACCCACGCCATTGAAGGAATGGTT
>CAIWAJ010000751.1:0-2940 GCA_903910565.1 uncultured Rhodospirillales bacterium | reverse complement strand
CTCCACCCAGTCCACCTCGCCGCGCTGTAGGGCCGCCGCGGCGGTGGCGGGGTCGGGGATGGTGTGCCACTCCACGCGGTCGAAATAGGTCTGCTTGCCGCCCGCCCACATCGAGATCGGCTCGGCGCGGGGTACGTATTTGGTGTTGCGCTCATAAACCGCGCCGGAACCGGTCTTCCACTCCGAGGCGATGAACTTGTACGGCCCGCTGCCGACATGCTCGGTGATCATGGTGAAGGCATCGGTCTTGGCGATCCGCTCGGGCATGATGAACACCGCCGTCAGCGCGAAGGGCAGCAGGGCGAAGCGGCGCTTGAGGCGGAATTGCAGCGTGCGATCGTCGAGCGCCCTCATCTCCTCGGTGCGGCTCAGCAGGCTCTCCACCACCGGCGTCCGCTTGGCCGCCCGCAGGATCGACTGCACGCAATCGGCCGCCCGCACCGGCACGCCGTCGGTGAAGGCGAGGCCATCGCGCAGCGTGAGCTTCCAGGTCAGCCCATCGGCCGAAACCTCCTCGCCGCCCACCATCTGTTTCTGCGGGATCAGCGCCTCGTCGAAATCGTACAGCTTGTCCCACACCAGGAAGGCGTGCTCCGCGGCGATCACGGTGGTCGACCACACCGGGTCGGGGTTGGCGAGATCGGCCTGCGGCACGAAGCGCAGCACCCTCGCGGGTTGCGCGATAGCCGGCCGTGCGAGCGGAATTGCGGCGGTGGCGGCGAGCAGGGAGCGGCGTTGCATGGGTGGGACCTTCGCGGCTGGATAAGCGATGCGGGGAGAGTGCCGCAGCTTCGGCAGGTTGGCGAGGGGGTCAGCGACAGGCGGCGGTCAGCTCCGATAAAGCTTGAAGTTGCGTCCCTGCCGCGTCAAAATTCGCCGGCGATAGCCAGGCCTGCATTGCCTCGCGCAACGCCGGCCACTCTGTATCGAGGATCGAGTACCAAGCTGTATCACGGTTCTTGCCCTTGTAGATCATGTGGTTGAACCAGATACCCTCGAAACGGAAGCCGAGGCGGCGGGCTGCCGCGCGGCTCTTGGCGTTCTCCGCGTTGCAGCGCCACTGCATGCGCCGGTAACCGAGATCGTCCATCGCATGGGCGAGCAGCAGATAAAGCGCCTCGGTCGCGCCGCGGCCGCGCTGGAAGGCGGGAGTGAACCAAATTGCTCCGATCTCGATCACCCCGGCCTTGGGCTGGATGTCGAGGTAGGAGGCCATCCCCACCGGCGCGCCCGTCTCACGAGCACAGATTGCGTAGGTGACGCGCTCCAGCATCGCTGTGGTATCGCGGAGGTTCGCCATGAACGCGGCCTCGTCAGGGAATGGCCCCCAGGGCAGGTAGTCCCATAGTCGCTGCGCCGCCGGGTCTCCATGGCTGGCCCGAAATAGTGCAGCCCCATGCCGTGCTGCATCGAGCGGCTCGAGGCGCACGGCGCTACCTTCGAGCAATCCGCGCGACGGCGCCAGACTGAGCCGGGGCTCCACCGGATCGCCATTGACGCGGCGTGGAAAGAGCCGTTCGGGGTCGCCTTGGCTGGTCTCAGTCATGTGATCCTCTAGGCAGGGCGCAGGTGCCGAATTAAAATTTCACGCGGGACTCGCTATTCCGCCTCGCGAGGTCCATATGAGCGTCACGGCATTTTCTGACCTGGGCTGACCGCTGAAGCAAGCGGCGCTTTTGCATCCGGTTCCCTCCCACTTCGAAAATAATTTCGGCCCGCGCATTGCGGGTCGCCGGCATGCAAGGACTTCGCAAACATGACAATCGGTGCGGTCAAGTGGTTCAATACCACCAAGGGCTTCGGCTTCATTCAGCCTGACGATGGCAGCAAGGATGTGTTCGTGCACATTTCCGCCGTCGAGCGCGCTGGCATGACCCTCAAGGAAGGCCAGAAGGTCAGCTTCGACCTCGAGCGCGGCCAGCAGGGCAAGGTCTCCGCGGTCAACCTCAAGGACGCCTGACGCCCAAACCCCGCCGCCGCGCATCCGGCGTGGCGGCGGATCGGGGCGCCGTTTCGCTGAGCCGGTCACACCCACAGGAGACGACATGGCGATCCATCGATATGCCGTGGGCGAACGCGTTGAGCTATCGCTCGGCCGACTTGACGGTAATGTCCCCGCCGGCGCGTACACCGTGACGCGCCAGCTGCCGAGCGAGACGCCCGATATGCAGTACCGCGTCAAGAACGTGCGCGACAGTCATGAGCGCGTGGTGCGCGAAAGCCAGCTCCGCAAGAGCTGAGCACGGCCCGGCAACGCCCCATTCGCGACGTCCCCCATTCACGACGCCCCCCATTCACCACGCCAACGCGCGGAAGGACATCATGGCATTCAAGGTCAACTACAACCAGCAACGCGCGGAGCGAAATCGCGCCAAGCTGGCAAAGAAAGAAGCGAAGCTGCGCGAACAGGAAGAAGAAGTCCTGCGCCGCAAGGCCGAGCGCGATGCCGCGCCCGACACCCAATCCGCCACGCAGGAGGACGATCATGGCCCCGCCCAGGCGTAAGATCGAAACCAGCTTCGTCGCCTTCGACGTGCATTACGTCGACGGCACCCGCAGCTCCAACCGCCGCGTGCCCGCGACGGCGCTGACCGGCCTCGACGGCGACGAGCCGGCGAAGGAAATCATCGCTCAGCAGGATCGCGAGATCGGCCAGGCCTCCGGCCGCCCGCGCCCGGACATCCGCTCGATCACCCGCTCGGCCGCCAAGTAGCGCGCCGCCCGCGCCGCCCTGCCTTGCGCGGCCGGCGGCGGATTTCCCTCGCCTCCGGCCGGCGCATCGCCTATGTGTTGCGCCGCAACATACCCCCACCTCATTCACGACCGGACCCCCGATGGACATCCGCAACATCGCGATCATCGCCCATGTCGACCATGGCAAGACCACGCTCGTCGACCAGCTGCTGAAGCAGTCGGGCTCTTTCCGCGAACACCAGCAGG
>CAIWAJ010000750.1:0-17629 GCA_903910565.1 uncultured Rhodospirillales bacterium | reverse complement strand
GATGTTCCCCTGACGCCGGGGAGTAGAATCGCAGATCTAAACAGATGACGAAATAAGAGATAAAGTTTTTGATTATTTTTTCAAAAAGAAGCGCTTGCTTTCTTTTGCCGCGCTCAGGCCTTGACGTTGAGCTTACCCGCGCTGGCCGGCGACCCGCCGCCGTCGTGATCGCCATCATTGTCCGCGGCCTTCGGGGGCGGCGGAGGGGCGGCGGTCTTGCCCGCGGTCTGGACGTGATGCGTGCTGCCGCCGACGGCGCCAATGCTTGACATGGGGATACCCCTTTGTAGCGGAAATTGGGTGGTGTGGAGATTTTTCCTTGGCGCCGGCCAAGCGGTTTCTGCCGGTGACGCCATATCGCGCGCAATCCGTGAATATTCGGTGAAGCCCGCGGCGAAATTGCCACTAGCAGTTCTCTGCATCTCCATCCTATCATCCGCGCAATGGCTGCCGGCGAACCGCCGAGACGGCCGACATTGGGAGGGTTTCCAGGATGCAGCGGATGATTCGGCTGTTCGCGGTGCTGCTTGTCTCCATCGTCACCTTGCTTGGCGCTTCGGCGCAGGCGCAGCAGACCATCAAGGTCGCCTATACGGACCCGCTTTCGGGCCCCTTCGCGCAGGTTGGTGACGCCAACCTCAAGCAGATGCAGTACATCATCGACTACATCAACGACCATGGCGGGGCGCTGGGCAAGAAGTTCGAGCTGGTGCCGTTCGACAACAAGTCGAACCCCTCGGACGCCCTGATCGCGCTCAAGAGCGCGACCGACCAGAACATGCCCTTCATCATGCAATGCTCCGGCTCCAACATTGCCGCGGCGCTGATCGAGGCGATCAACAAGCATAACGACCGCAACCCCGACAACCGCATCATCTACCTCAACTGCGGCGCGGTGGCGACCGAGCTCACCAATGAGCAATGCAGCTTCTGGCATTTCCGCTTCGACCTGCACGTGGCGATGAAGGCCGAGGTGATGGTGCGCGCCATCCCGCAGGACGTGAAAAAAGTCTACCTCATCAACCAGGACTACCTGTTCGGCCAGTCCGTGCAGCGCGACGTCAAGACGTTCCTTGCCAAGAACCGGCCCGATGTCACCGTGGTCGGCGATGAGCTGATCCCGCTTGGCAAAATCAAGGACTTCTCGCCCTACATCACCAAGATCAAGGCATCCGGCGCCCAGGCTCTGCTGACCGGCAACTGGGGCCCGGACATGAACCTGCTGATCAAGGCCGGCATCGATGCGGGCGCCGACCTGCGCTACTACACCTTCTACGCCCACCTCGCCGGCGGCCCCACCGCCATCGGCCCGGCCGGTGAGAACAAGGTGTTCGCGGTGATGTCCTACAGCGAGAACGTTGCCCCGGAGATCGGCAACAAGGAGGCCGAGGCCTTCACGCTTGGCTTCCGTGCCAAGCACAACTTCGACTTCTCGGCAGCCGGCTTCCGCACCATCTTCGAGTATCTCCAGGCCGGTGTGAACAAGGCCGGCGCGGTGGATGCGACCAAGATCGCCTTCGCCATGGAAGGCCTCTCGCTGAAGGACTATCTCGGCTTCGACACCACGATGCGCAAGGATGATCACCAGATCATCAGCGAATACTTCGTCGGTGTCTTCAAAAAGGGCGTGAAATACGAAGCCGAGGGCACGGGCCTCGGTTGGCAGACCGCGGCGACCATTCTCGCCAAGGACGTCGACCAGCCCAATACCTGCAAAATGAAGCGTCCCCGCATCTGACCGGACGGCGCCCGCGCAACCCCGCGCGGGCGCCTCCTTTTTTGCGGAACACGCGCCATGGAAGTCTTCGTCGTCTCCCTCCTCAACGGGCTGGTCTACGGCATGCTGCTGTTCATGCTCGCCAGCGGCCTCACGCTGATCCTCAGCATGATGGGCGTGCTGAACTTCGCCCACGCCAGCGCCTACATGCTGGGCGCCTATTTCGCCTACACCATCAGCCTCTATCTCGGCTTCTGGGTGGCGCTGTTCCTCGCCCCGATCCTGTGCGGCTTCGTTGGCGCGGCGATCGAGATGTGGGGGCTGCGGCGCGTCCACAAGAACGGCCATATCGCCGAGCTGTTGTTCACGTTCGGCCTGGCGCTGATCATCGAGAAGGGCGTGCAGATGAGCTGGGGCCTGCTGCCGGTGCCCTACCGCGTGCCGGCGCTGCTCGATTTCCCGCTATTCTCCATCTACGGCACGCATTTCCCGGCCTATCGCGCCTTCATGCTGCTGATTTCCGGCCTGATGTTCGGCGCCATCTGGCTCGGCCTTACCCGCACCCGCATTGGCCTGGTGATCCAGGCAGCGCTGACCCACCCCGAGATGGCCGGCGCCCTCGGCCATAACGTGCCGCGCATCTTCACCCTCGTCTTCGCCTCCGGCACCGCCTTGGCCGGCCTCGCCGGGGTGATCGGCGGCAACTACCAGGTCACCGAGCCCTCGATGGCCTTCACCATGGGCCCGATCGTCTTCGTCGTCGTCGTCTTCGGTGGCCTCGGTTCGCTGGCCGGTTGCTTCATCGCCTCGCTGCTGATGGGCCTGCTGCAAACCTTCGCCGTGGTGCTGGACTATTCGCTGGCCGACCTCCTGCGGGTGTTCGGCGTGGTGGTGACCTCGAAAACGCCGTTCGCCGAGGTGTTGACGGTGAGCCTGCCGCGGGTGGGGGCCCTGCTGCCCTTCATCCTGATGGTGCTCATCCTGGTCTTCCGCCCCCGCGGCCTGATGGGAACGCGCGAGGCATGAGCTTCCTTCGCCGCAACTGGCTGTGGTTCCTCGCCATCGCCATCACCCTGCTGATCCCCTTCCTGTTCTATGATTGGACAAAAGGCCGCCATTCCGGCTTTGCGCTGACGCTGATGAGCGAAATTGGCGTGATGGCCATTTTCGCGCTTTCCTTCAACATGCTGATGGGCCAGGCCGGCCTGCTCTCCTTCGGCCACGCCATCCTGTTCGGCCTCGGCGCCTATTGCACCGCCCACGTGATGAACGCGGTGAAGGCCGAGACGGTCTGGCTGCCCACGGAGCTGATCCCCCTGGTCGGCGGTCTCGGCGGCCTGGTGTTCGGCTACCTCATCGGCTGGCTCGCCACCAAACAGCGCTCGACCGCCTTTGCGATGATCACCATGGGCCTGGGCGAACTGGTCTCCGCCGCCGCGCTGATGTTCATGACCTTCTTCGGTGGCGAAGGCGGCATCACCACCGATCGCGTGCTGGACACCAGCCTGTTCGGCGTCAGCTACGCCTCGCCCTGGCAGGTCTATTGCCTCGTCCTCGCCTGGGCGGTGATCGCCATCGTGCTGATGCGGCTGCAAACGATGACCCCGCTCGGCCGCATGGCCAACGCCTCGCGTGACAATTTCGAGCGCGCCCAGTTCGTCGGCTACGATCCGCAGCGCATCCGCCTGTTGCAGTTCATGCTCTCCGGCTTCTTCGCCGGCATCGCTGGTGCGCTCTACACCATCATCTACGAGATCGTGACCTTCGACACCCTCGCCGCGGCAAAATCGGCCAACGCCCTCCTCGCCGCCTATATCGGCGGCGCCGGCGGCTTCTTCGGCCCCATCCTCGGCACCATCGTCGTCGTCCTGCTGCAAAGCGGCGTCAGCCTGCTCTCCAACGCCTGGCTGCTCTATGTCGGCGTGCTGTTCATCGTCATGGTGATCTACGCCCCCGGCGGTATCCTCGGCCTCATCATGCAGCACGCGCCGATCCGCCGCACCGGAAGGATGCGCGAACTCGCCCTCCCCTATGTCCGCATCTTCCTCCCGGCCGTTGTGCTGATGCTCGGCTTCGTCCTCCTGGTCGAACTCACCTCCTTCACCACCATCGGCGCCGCCCAGGGCAAGATCTTCAAAATCGCCGACACCGTCGTGAACACCCGGACGGCCGGCCCCTGGGTCGCCGCCCTGTTCTCCCTCGTGGCGGGGACAATCTGGATGCGATACGAATTCCGCATCTTCAAACTCACCTGGGACGCCCTTATGGACGACGCCAAACGCCAGGGGCTCGTGCAATGACCGACATCGCCATCCGCCTCGCCGAGGTGCAGAAAAGCTTCGGCCGCACCGAGATCATCCGCGGCGTCAATCTCGCCATCCCCCGCGGCGAGCGCCACGCCATTATCGGCCCCAACGGCGCCGGCAAAACCACCCTGTTCAACCTGATTTCCGGCCGCTTCCCCATCACCTCCGGCACCATCGAGGTGAACGGCCAATCCACCGCCGGCCTCGCGCCGCAGGAGATCAACCGCCTCGGCCTCTCCCGCAGCTTCCAGATCACCTCGATCTTCCCGCGCATGTCCGTCTTCGAAAACATCCGCTGCGGCCTCCTGTGGTCGCAGGGCTACCGCTATTCCTTCTGGCAGCTCCTTGGCCGCCAGAAGGGGCTGAACGACCAGGTGGAAGCCCTGCTCGACCAGCTCAACCTCTCCGCCCGTCGCAATCTCCAGGCCGGCCTGCTCTCCTACGCCGAGCAGCGCGCCCTTGAAATCGGCATCACCATCGCCGGCGGCGCCGACATCATCCTGCTCGACGAACCCACCGCCGGCATGAGCCACTCGGAAACCGAATACGCGGTCGCCCTCATCCGCCGGGTCTCGGAAGGCAAAACCCTCCTCATGGTCGAGCACGACATGGGCGTCGTCTTCGGCCTCGCCGACCGCATCACCGTGCTGGTCTACGGCCAGGTGATCGCCTCGGACGTCCCCACCGCCATCCGCGGCAACGCCGCCGTGCGGGAAGCCTATCTCGGCACGGAGGCCGCGTGATGCTCGAAGTTCGCGATCTCCACGCCTTCTACGGCAAAAGCCACATCCTCCAGGGTGTCGACCTCTCCATCGGCCAGGGCGAAATCGTCAGCCTGCTCGGCCGCAACGGCGTCGGCCGCTCCACCACCTGCAAGGCCGTCATGGGCCTCGTCCCCCCTGTCGGCGACATCCGCTTCAAGGGCCAACCCATCGCCGGCCTGCGGCCCGACCAGATCGCCCATGCCGGCATCGGCTACGTCCCCGAAGACCGTCAGGTCTTCCCCGGCCTCACCGTGCGGCAGAACCTCGAACTCGGCCTCAAAAAGGCCAAAACCTTCGGCCGCTGGACCTTCGAGGACGTCTACAAACTCTTCCCCAACCTCGGCGCCCGCCAAGACAACGCCGCCGGCGTGCTCTCGGGCGGCGAGCAACAAATGCTGACCATGTGCCGCACCCTCATGGGCGACCCCGACCTCGTCATCATCGACGAACCCACCGAAGGCCTCGCCCCCAAACTCGTCGAACAAGTCGGCCAACTCCTCGACGAAATCGCCCGCCGCGGCGTTGCCATCCTACTGGTGGAACAGAAACTCACCATTGCGCTGAAAATCTCCACCCGCCTCTACGTCATGGGCCATGGCCACATCGTCTTCGAAGGCACCCCGGCCGATCTCGCCGGCAATGAGGCGATCAGGAAGGAGTGGTTGGAAGTCTAGGGCGAGTGAAGGAAGCAGTTCTTTTTGTGAACAAAAAGAACCAAAAAAACTTTTCCTGACTTCGTTGCCGTTGGCTTGCCTCTCCGGATGATGGGAAGCTGTACAAATCAGTGGAATAAAGGTTTTTTGCTTCTTTTTTTCAAAAAAGAAGCGCTTCCTTCCTGCTACGCGTTCCGCCTTAACGCCTCCGGATTAACGCAATACCCCGGATCAAGCTTCCCATCGAAATACTCGATCAGATTGAGCGCCGCCCGGCGCGACATCTTCGCGTAGCACTCCAGCGGCGCCGCGGCATTATGCGGCGCCAGCACCACGTTGGGCAGCTTGAACAGCGGATTCTCCGGGTTCGGCGGCTCCTGCACCAGCACATCCAGCCCCGCCGCCTCGATCGTCCCCTCCGCCAGCGCCGCGGTCAGCGCCGCCTCGTCCACCAGCCCGCCGCGCGCCGTATTGATCAGCCAGGCCGTCCGCTTCATCCGCTTGAGGAAGCCCGCGTTCACCATCCCCCGCGTATTCGCCTCCAGCGGGCAATGCAGCGTGATCACATCCGCCTCCGGCACCCCATCCGCCAGGTCCGCCACCGGGATGTAGCCATCGGCGGCAATCCGCGGGATCGGGAAATTCGGGTCATGCACCATCACCTTCATGCCGAACGCCGCGCACAGCCGCGCCACCCGCGTCCCGATCCGCCCATACCCCACCACCAGCACGCTCCGCTCGGACAGCTCGTGCATCCGCCGCCCATGCTGGATCATCCACGTGCCGGCCCGCACCGAGGCGTCGTACTCGATCGTCCGCCGCGCCACCGCCAGCATCAGCATCATCGCATGCTCGGACACCGAAAGATCATTGGCGCCATTCACCACGCCAACCGTCACCCCCTGCCGCGTGCAGGCCGGAATATCCAGCGTGTCAAACCCCACGCCAAACCGGCTCACCACCCGCAGCTTCGGCGCCAGCGCCAGCAGATCCGCCTGCACCTTCTCGAGCCCGACCATGATCCCATCGGCATCGCCAATATGCTCCGCCAGCTCTTTCTGCAGCGGCGGCCCGCGAAACTCGGTGGTCAACACCTTGAGTTCGATATCGTCCCGCGCCTCGAACATCGCCATGGCGGTGGGGTGCAGGGCGCGGCAAAGGACGACTTTGTATTTGGACATGTTTGCTCCGGAGGCGAGAGAAGCGGAAGAAAGCGCTTCTTTTTTGAAAAAAAGAAGCAAAAAACTTTCAACCCAATATTGCGTACCGAATCCAACTATCCCGCGTCGGCAGCCAACGCCAACGACGGAATAAAAAGTTTTTTCGGTTCTTTTTGTTCACAAAAAAACACCCTTCCCTCACCTCGAAAACGCGGCCAACGGCGGCACGCTTGCGAGCGGCAACCAGAGGCGCCTAGGCTCCAATCAACGAAACGCGCGGCACACAACGCGCAATTGGAGGAGTGACCATGGCGATGACCCGACGGGTGGCAATGGGAGCGGCGACCGGCCTGGCCCTGTCCAACATCGGCGCCCAGGCGCAGGAGGCCGCCCCGATCGCCGATACCGCCACCGGCAAGGTGCGCGGCGGCCGCGACGGGCGCATCAACGTCTTCAAGGGCATCCCCTACGGCGCCTCGACCGGTGGCGCCAACCGGTTCCGCCCGCCCCAGCCCGCAGCACCCTGGACAAGCGTGCGCGAGGCCACCGCATTCGTGCCCATGTGCCCGCAGGTCGTGCGCGGCACCGCGTCCATCTTCAGTTCCTGGACCTTCGACACCGAGATGAGCGAGGACTGCCTGGCCCTGAACGTCTGGACGCCCGCCCTCGCCGACGGCGCCAAGCGGCCCGTCATGGTGTGGTTCCACGGCGGCGGCTTCACCTCCCTCTCCGGCTCCCGCAACGTGTTCGACGGCACCCGCCTGGCCACCAAGGGCGATGTCGTGGTCGTCACCCTCAACCACCGCCTCAACATGTTCGGCTACCTGCACCTCGCCCCCTTCGCCCCCGACTATGCCGACGCCGGCAACGTCGGCCTGCTCGATCTCGTCCAGGCGCTCCGCTGGGTGCGCGACAACATCGCCGCCTTCGGTGGGGACCCCGGCAACGTCACCATCTTCGGCCAGTCCGGCGGCGGCGCCAAAGTCTCCTCCCTGATGGCGATGCCCCTGGCCGCCGGGCTGTTCCATCGCGCCATCGTGCAAAGCGGCTCCTACATGCTGCAGGCGCTCGATGCCGAAGCCGGCGCCGCGATCACCCGCAAAATGCTCACCGCCCTCGATATCGCACCCACCGACGCCGCCAAACTCGCCACGCTGCCGATGGAAGCCCTCGTCGCCGGCATGGCAAAGGCACAGAAAATGCCCGGCGGCCTCGATTTCCGCCCCGTCGCCGATGGCCGCGCCCTCCCCTCCGGCCCCTGGAGCCCCGGCGCGCCGGCGGTCTCCAAATCAGTGCCGATGATGGTCGGCACCGTCGCCACCGAGATGACCCTGCTCACCGGCGCTGGTGACCCCGCAACCTTCACGCTCGACGAGCCGGCCCTGCGGCAACGTCTGCTGCGCTGGTTCAAACCCGCCGACATCGACCGCGTGATCGCGACCTTCCGCATCACCTGGCCGGGCGCCACCCCGTCTGACCTGTTCTTCGCTGTTGATACCGACATGTCGATGCGCCTCGCCGCCTGGCGCCAGGCCGAGCGCCGAGCCGCCCAGCAAGGCGCGCCGGTCTGGCTCTACGAGGTCGACTGGCAAACCCCGGTGGAAGGCGGCAAATGGAAAACTCCCCACTCCGTCGAACTCGCCTTCGTGTTCGACAACGTGGCCAAATCCGCCGCCATGGTCGGCACCGGGCCGGAAGCACAGTCGCTGGCGGACCAGATGAGCGCCCGCTGGCTCACCTTCGCCCGCACCGGCAACCCCAACGTCGCCGGCATGCCGCAATGGCCGGCCTATGACACCACGGTGCGCAATACCATGGTGTTCGACGTCGCCTCCAAAGTGGTCCCGGATCATCGCGGCGCGGAGCGTGCCCTGCTGGCCGGATTGGTGCCCTGAAGCGCGGAATCGAAAACAGGATTTTTACAGGAAGCGTGTTCTTTTTGCGAACAAAAAGAACCAAAAAAACTTTTCCTGACTTCGTTGCCGTTGGCGTGCCTCCCTGGATGGTGGGAGCGGCACACGCCAATCGGTTAAAAGTTTTTTGCTCCTTTTTTTCCAAAAAAGGAGTGCTTCCTTGCGCTTGCCTTACCTTCTCTTCGTCTCTCGGGTCCTCAAGCGAACGGAGTATCCTTGGGTCTGTGCCGCCCCCTCCATCCGGGGCCCCGGAAGAATTCCGCCGCTGAGGGCCTCGTCAGATCATCCCGCCAGACCGGCCAAGGCGAGCGTGTCGCCGAAATCTCGCGCGGAACAGCCATCAAGGAAGGCCGCCAACGACATCTTGCCGAACGAATACCCGATCTCGTCCGGAGCCAGGAGCCGCTGCACCGCCATCGCATGGAATTGTCCTGGGCTCAAAGCGTCAAGGCCGGTCTCCCGCTCCAATCGCCCGGCCTTGACCGCATCCAGCGCAATGCAGCCGTAGAAGAGCCGCGCAAGCAGGCGCATGATGCGCAACCGCGCAAGCAACGCTGCATCGGGGGCACGGCCCAGTGCCGAGCTGAGCAAGGCCGCCTCGAGGTCCGGCGTGTCAGCGATTTCGATCGTCACAACCGCGAGATCGAACAGGTGATCGTTGCGGGCGGCAAGTTCCCAATCGACCAGCCAGAGGCGCGCGCCGTCAAAAAGCAGGTTGCGCGGGTTCAGGTCATTATGGTTCGAAACCAAGGCCGACGGCGTCCACAGCACCGCCGAGCGGATGCGGGCCAGTGCGTCATGGTGTCGGTCCAGCAGCCCCGGCGCAAACAGGCCTGACATGGTCAATGTCTGGAGCAGGGCAGCGACGATATCCTCGCCGCCGCCGAGCATCGTGGGAAATGGCTCCGTCGCCCGCAGGCGTCCGATCAGCGCGCCCAACGCGCCCGCCAGTCCGGCGCGCCCGCCAAGGTAGGAAGTAATCGGCTTGGCGTCGATGAAATCCATAACCGCGATGCCGTCCATCGGGTCGGCGAAGTAGACGCGCGGAGCCACCCCGACTGCCGAAGCCGCTTCCATGCAAGCGAAGCCGCGCCGCCTGTGCTCCACCGCAACGCGGTCAGGCTCAAGCCGCAACACAAAGGATCGGCGGCTTGCATCCACCCGAAAGATCATCGCTCCGGAGATGCCGCCCTTCAGCGGCACGATCGGGCCGATGTCGCGCGAACCCATTACAAGCGCCAACGCTCTTCGCGTGGCGTCTCGTCGCTCGAGTGGGATGACTCCGAGATTGTCCATCAGTTACGGTCACAGCCCTCAGACAGCAAGGCACGTAGAAGGAAGCGCTTCTTTTTTGAAAAAAAGAAGCAAAAAACTTTTATTCCATCGGCGTGTACCGCTCCCAACCATCCCGGGACGCAAGCCAACGGCAACGATGGAGTGAAAAGTTTTTTTGGTTCTTTTTGTTCACAAAAAGAGCACCCTTCCTTCCCCGTGCCCAAGCCCCAGACACACACGCAACGCTGACATTTTTACGCCATGATGGACCGCTAGCGGCTCGCCCGTCTAAGACCGCCTCAACACGTCCCCCGCGAGGAAACGACCCGATGATGACTCCTGCCGCTTCATTGCGCGGAACCGGCGTGCGCGCCGGCCTCAAGGTTCATGCCAATCTCACCGCGGCCACGCTGACCGCCCATGCCGTCCGCCGCAACGAGGGCGAATTATCGGCCGACGGCGCCCTGATGGTGCGCACCGGCGTCCATACCGGCCGCTCCGCGCAGGACAAATTCGTCGTCGACGAGCCCGGCGTCACGGCCGAAGTCTGGTGGGGCAAGGTCAACAAGAAACTCGCCCCGGAGAAATTCGCCACCCTCACCGCCCGCGTGCAGGCCTATCTCCAGGGCCAGGAACTCTACACCCAGGACCTCTACGCCGGCGCCGACCCCGCGCATCGCATCCGCGTCCGCCTGGTCACCACCCAGGCCTGGTCGGCCCAGTTCGCCCGCAACATGTTCATCCGCCCCGATGAAGCCGAATTGGCGGGCTTCGAGCCCGACTACGTCATCCTCCACGCCCCCCACTTCCACGCCGATCCCGCGATCGACGGCGTGCGCACCAACACCGTGGTGGCCCTCTCCTTCGAACAGCGCCGCATCGTCATCGCCGGCACCGAATATGCCGGCGAAATCAAGAAATCGATCTTCACCGTGATGAACTGGCTGCTCCCGGCCAAGGCGGTGCTGCCGATGCATTGCAGCGCCAATGTCGGCCGCGAGGGCGACGTCGCCCTGTTCTTCGGCCTCTCCGGCACCGGCAAAACCACCCTCTCCTCCGAGCCCGCCCGCCCGCTGATCGGCGATGACGAGCACGGCTGGGGCGCCGGCGGCGTCTTCAACTTCGAAGGCGGCTGCTACGCCAAGGTGATCAACCTCAGCGCCGAGGCCGAGCCCGAGATCTGGGCCGCCTCGCACCGCTTCGGCACCGTGCTGGAAAACGTGGTGGCCGACCGCCATGGACGGCTCGATCTCAACGACGGCAGCCTCACCGAAAACACCCGCAGCTGCTACCCCGTTGATTTCATCCCCAATTGCGTGCGCGAGGGCCGCGGCGGGCAGCCCCGCAACGTGGTCATGCTGGCCGCCGATGCCTTCGGTGTGATGCCGCCGATCGCCAAGCTCTCCCCGGCGCAGGCGATGTATCACTTCCTCTCCGGCTACACCGCCATCGTCGCCGGCACCGAAAAAGGCGCCGGCAGCGAGCCGCAGGCGACCTTCAGCGCCTGCTTCGGCGCCCCCTTCCTGCCCCGCCGGCCCGAAATCTACGGCCAGATGCTCTCCGCGCTGATCGCCGAGCACCAGGCCGATTGCTGGCTCATCAACACCGGCTGGTCCGGCGGCCCCTACGGCGTCGGCAGCCGCATGCCGATCCGCCACACCCGCGCCTTGCTGCGCGCCGCCCTCGATGGCTCGCTGGCCAAGGTCGCCTTCCGGGCCGACCCGTTCTTCGGCCTGATGATCCCCGAGGCCGTGCCCGGCATCCCCGCCGAGGTGCTCGACCCCCGGCTCGGCTGGGCCGACAAGGATGCCTACGATACCACCGCGCACGGGCTGGTCGCCCGCTTCGCCGCCAATTTCCGCGAATTCGAGGACCAGGTCGGCGATGATATCAAAGCGGTGATGCTGCGGGCTTGAAGCGAAGGAAGGGCGTTCTTTTTGTGAACAAAAAGAACCAAAAAGACTTTTCATTCCATCCATGCCGTTGGCGTACTCTCCGCGGATGGATGGGAGCGGTACACGCCAAGGGATAAAAGTTTTTTGCTGCTTTTTTTTCCAAAAAAGGAGTGCTTCCTTCCCTTCAGCGACTCGGCACCGCCGGTTGTTCGCCCACTATTGGTGTGATACCCCATGGCCCTCGCAGTCATTCGAGTGAAACGGATACGCCGTGTTCAAACGCCGCAAGCCTGACGAGCCCCAGGTCCCCGAGCCCCCGCCCTTGCCGAGCGCGTCGCCGGCACCAGGCGCCGATAACGGTCTTGGGGTTCCGCCCTACCGCCCCGCCCCTCCCAAGGAGACCCAGCCCATGAGCCGTCCGCCCTTTTCCGGCTCATCCGCCGCGCCGCCGCCCGGCACCACGCCCGCCGCCGCCCAGCGCGCCGGCAGCGCCCCCGCCCGTGCCCCGGCCGAGAAGCGGACCCTGACCATCGGCCGCGGCATCAGCGTCCAAGGCGTCGTCCAGGACGCCGAGCGCCTGGTGATCGAAGGCACCGTCGAGTCGACCATCCTGCACGCCACCGAACTCGTGGTCGCCCATGGCGGCGTGTTCCGCGGTGAAGTCGAGGTCGAGGATTCCGACGTCGCCGGCACCATCGACGGCACGCTGACCGCGCGCGGCAACCTCATCGTCCGCGCCACCGGCAAAGTCCTCGGCACCGCCCGCTGCCGCCGCCTCCAGGTCGAGGATGGCGGGCAGATCACCGGACGGATCGAGATGATCACCGAAGCCCCCCGCGCGGCCGAACCGGCCCGCGGGCCCGAAACCGCCGACTGAGACCATGCGGGGCTGGCTCGCTCGAGTGGCCGTGCTGGCGGCGCTGGCCGGCTGCACGCCGCCACCGCCGCCCGCCCCGCAAGTGGCGGCCCCGCCACCCAAACCGCAGCGCAACGCGCCCGAGCGGGCAACCCAACTCATCGCGAAATCCGCCGATGACGTGCTCACCGCCCTCGGCCAGCCCGTGCTGCGCCACGCCGAATCCGGCGGCGAAGTCTGGCTCTACGCCCACGCCAACGGGTGCAGCCTCGATATCATGATGTTCGGCGCCGGCACCGCCCAGAAAGTCGCCCACGCCACCACGCGCTCCCCCGTGAAACTCAGCGAGAAAGACTGCCTCCGCGCGATTGCCGACGCCTCGCCTTAAGGCGGAAGCAAGCAAGCGCTTCTTTTTCGAAAAAAAGCAGCAAAAAACGTCTGACGCGCCTTCGGCGCAGCGCGAGCGTTCCCCTCCATAACAGTGCCAAGGCCGCGCGCCTCATATTTTTTCTAACATTCTATGTTTTATTGATTGACATTCGGCGCCACCCCGGCTATACCGGCGCCATGAGCAATCCCATCCCCGCATCCGTCCTGAGCGCCATCGCGATGGCGCGGCGCCTCAGCGCGATTGCGCTGTGGTTCGCCACGGTGTTCGGGCGGATTCTGCCCGGCGCGGCCCGGCGGGCGGAACAGGCCGAGGCCTGGCGCTTCATCGAAGCGACGATGACCCAATTCGCCGACCTGCTGGAGCGCCTCGCCGCCGGCGAGGTCGAGCCCCCGCCCCCCACGCGCACGCCGTCGCGCCATCCCTCCCGCCCGGACTCCGTCCGTCCTCGCGTGTCCCGGCCCGCACCCCGCACCCCGCGCGCCCCCACTCCTCCGCCCGAAGCGGCGCAACCGCGTCCGGCGCTGCCCCCTCTCCACGACCCGTCGAATGCGCTGCACCCCACCCTCAACCGCCCCGCGAAGCCCAAATTCTCAAAAATGAACCACTCATCACCCCACCATTCGCGCGCTCTTTTTGTTACGTTATCGTAACATTAACCGGCGCCCCCAAAACGGATAAAAGTTTTTTGCTTCTTTTTTCCAAAAAAGAAGCGCTTCCTTCCTCCCACGCCCCAGCCCCCGGCTTGCCGTAACCCGCCGTTCCGGTTCAACCTGCGGGCATGACCAGCACCATCCGCTCCTCCGTCTGCCCGCATGATTGTCCCTCCACCTGCGCCCTGGAGGTCGAGGTGATCGATGGCGCCCGCATCGGCGCCGTGCGCGGGGCGGCGGCCAATAATTACACCGATGGCGTGATCTGCGCGAAGGTCTCGCGCTACGCCGATCGCATCCACCACGACCGCCGCCTGACCCGGCCACTGCTGCGGACGGGCCCCAAGGGCAGCGGTCAGTTTCGCGAGATCGGCTGGGACGAGGCGCTCGATCGCATCGCGGAGCGCTTCCAAGCCCTGGCGGCGGCGCATGGACCGGAGACCATCTGGCCCTACTACTACGCCGGCACCATGGGCTTGGTGCAGCGTGACGGCATCAACCGGCTTCGCCATGTCATGAAATACTCCGGCCAGCAGAACACCATCTGCACCGCCACCTGCGAGGCCGGCTGGATGGCGGGTGTGGGCCGCTACACCGGACCGGACCCGCGGGAAATGGCCGAGGCCGACCTCATCGTGGTGTGGGGCGGCAACCCGGTGAACACCCAGGTCAACGTGATGACCCATATCGCCAAGGCCCGGAAGGGCCGCGGCGCCAAGCTGGTGGTGATCGACCCCTACCGCACCGGTACCGCCCAGCAGGCCGACCTGCACCTCGCCCTCCGTCCGGGCACCGATGGCGCGCTGGCCTGCGCGGTGATGCATATCGCCTTCCGCGACGGCCATGCCGACCGCGCCTATATGGCGAAATACGCTGACTGCCCCGAGGCGCTCGAAGCCCATCTGGCCGCCAAGACGCCGGAATGGGCCGCCGGCCTCACCGGCCTCAGCGTCGCCGAGATCGAGGCCTTCGCCCGGCTCTATTGCACCACCGACCGCGCCTATATCCGCACCGGCTATGGCTTCACCCGGATGCGCAACGGCGCCGCCAACCTCCATGCCGTCACCTGCCTGCCGACGGTCACCGGCAAATGGGTGCACAAAGGCGGCGGCGCGTTCTGGAACAACCGTGCCATCTACCACTGGGACAAGACGCTGATCGAAGGGCTCGATGCCGTCGACCCAAGCGTGCGGACGCTCGACCAGAGCCGCATCGGCGCGGCCCTCACCGGCGATCGCAGCGAGCTTGGCGACGGCCCGCTTATCCATGCCCTGCTCATCCAGAACACCAATCCCGTCGCCGTCGCGCCCGACAGCAACAAGGTGATCCGCGGCTTCAAGCGCGAGGACCTCTTCACCGTCGTGCACGAGCAGTTCATGACCGAGACGGCGAAATTCGCCGACATCGTGCTGCCCGCGACCATGTTCATGGAGCATGACGACCTCTACCAGGCCGGCGGCCACAGCCATATCCAGATCGGCCCCAAGCTGATCGAGCCGCCCGGCGAATGCCGCTCCAACCACGAGGTGCTGCAAGGCCTCGCCAGCCGCCTCGGCGCCGAGCATCCGGCCTTCGCGATGACGGCGATGGAGATTGTGGACGCCACGCTGCGCGCCTCCGGCTGGCCCGGCGCGGCCGAAGTGGTGGAGCGCCGTTGGATCGACGCACAACCCGATTTCGCCGCCTCGCATTTCCTCGGCGGCTTCGGCCATGCCGATGGCAAGTTCCATTTCGCGCCGGACTGGTCGCGCATCGGCCCGCGCCATGCCGGCATGCCGAAACTGCCCGATCATATGGAGATCATCGACGAGGCCGGCGCTGACCGCCCGTTCCGCTTGGTCGCCGCCCCGGCGCGCCAGTTCCTCAACACCTCGTTCACCGAGATCGCCGCCGGACGGAAGCGCGAGGGGCGGCCGAGCGTGCTGATCCACCCCGCCGATGCCGGCCGGCTCGGCATCATTGAAGGTGGGCGGGTGCGCCTCGGCAATGCCCGTGGCGCTATCCTGGTGCATGCCAAGCTGTTCGAGGGCTTGCAGCCCGGCGTGGTGATCGTCGAAAGCATCTGGCCGCACGCCGATTTCGAGGGTGGGATCGGCATCAACGCGCTGACCTCCGACGACCCCGCGCCGCCGCTCGGTGGCGCGGTTTTTCACGATACGGCGGTCTGGGTGCGGTCCGCCGCGGCCGAACTCGCCGAAGCCGCGGAGTAACCCGATGTCCGACGCCGCCGAACGCCATCGCCGCCAGGTCGAGGCCTGGGACGGCCCGATGGGGAAGCAATGGGCGATGAACGAGGCCCGCACCGAGCGCGGCCTGATGCCGCTCACCGAGGTGCTGCTCGCCGCGGTCAACGCCCAGCCCGGCGAGCGTGTGCTCGATATCGGCTGCGGTTGCGGTGGTTACACCCTCGCCCTTGCCCGCGCGGTGGGTCCGGGCGGGCGGGTTACCGGGGCGGATGTGTCCACCGCCGTGCTGGAGGTCGCGGAAGCGACCAAGGCCGCGAACACCGATTATGTCCTGGCCGACGCCTCCACCCAGGACTTCTCCGCCATCGAGGCCGACCTGCTGACGTCGCGTTTCGGCGTGATGTTCTTCGGCGACCCCGATGCCGCCTTCGCCAATCTCCATCGCGCGCTGAAGCCCTCCGGCCGCCTTGCCTTCGCCTGCTGGCGAGCGGTGGCGGACAACCCTTGGGCCCGAGTGCCGCAGCAGGCGATCTTCTCGGTGATCGACCGGCCGCCGCCGCCGCACCCGGAGGAGCCCGGGCCCTTCGCCTTCGGTGACCCGGCGCGCATCCGCCGCATCCTCGCCGCCGGCGGCTTCTCGCAGCCTGAGATCCGCGCGTTCGACTTCGAGATGATGTTCCCCGCCGACCCCGAAGCGGCGGCCGCGGCCATTTCGACCGGCCCGATCGGCGGCCGCCTGCTGCGCGACCGGCCCGACGACGTGCGCGCCGCCGCCGTTGCGGCCATCGCCAAGGCGGTGACTCCCCATGTTTCGAACGGGTTCACCCGGCTCGGCGCATCGGTGTGGATCGTGCTCGCTCGCGCGTGATCGGCCTGCCGGCAGATTATTCTTGCAGCGCATGGCGGGGCTGGAGTTTGTAGCGCCATGTCCGCAACGCGTCTAAGCGCATTCGATCGGCTGCTGTCGTTCGACCATAAGGACCGGATCGCCGGCGCGCTGGTGGCGCTCGGTGAGGCGGCGGTGTGGATTCAGACCCGCCCCGGCCGGCAGCGCCATACCGCGGCGCTGGTGCTGGTGGGGTTGACCGGCGGGCTGTATCGGCTGACCGGGGATTTCGCCGTCGCGCACCCGCTGCTCGGGCTGATCCCGGCGGTGATGCTGGGGGCGCTGGTGCTCGGCTCCGCCGCCTATACCACCGCCGCGCTGGCCTTCATCGCCGCCCGCTTCGCGCTCTCGCCCGAACCGCTGGAGGGGAGCGGCGCCTCGACGACCGCGATGGCCGTCGGGCTCGCGCTCAGCTTCGGCGGCATCGCGATCGTCCACGCGCTGCTGCGCGAGTTGCAGGCCCGGCCCGGCCCGGCGACGGTGGCGGCGCTGCGGGAAAGTGCGGCGGCGCGGCGCGAGCGCGACGCCCAGGCCCGGCGCCTCGCCGACGCGGTGGAGAATGCCTCCTTCGGCATCGCGATCGCCGATCCGGTGACCGACCGCATCCGCTTCGCCAACCCCGCCTATGCCGGGTTGCGCGGCATGAGCGCCCGCGCCCTGATGGGCAAGCCGGCGATCCAGGCCTATGCGCAAAGCGAGCTGTCGCGCATCCCCGCGATGATGGATGCCTCCGACCGGATGGGCAGCGTGGAGTTCGATACCTGGTATCGCCTGCCGGATGGCGCATTCCTGCCGGTGCGCAACGGCATCACCTCGGTGCTCAACGAGAAGGGCGCGGTGCGCTACCGGCTGATCTACGCCGCCGACGCGACGCCCAAGCAGCGGGCGGAGGAGGCGAGCCGCGAGAGTGAGGCCCGCTTCCGCGCCACCTTCGAGCAGGCCGCGGTGGGCATCGCGCATATCGACCAGACCGGCCG
>CAIWAJ010000749.1:0-3286 GCA_903910565.1 uncultured Rhodospirillales bacterium | reverse complement strand
CGCATCCAGCATGGCAAGCAGAATCCGACCAATCGCTTGCGCGACGGCGGACGCGGCGTCCATTGCGGGGGCGGTGGGGGATGACATGGGGGCTCCTTGGATGATTGGGGGAATATAGAGGGCTTTGAGTGGGGAGTCAAGGTATTTGATCGCTATATTTTCGTAATTTTCCTATATTTCGGCGTATATCGGACCGAGGACCTGCCGAAGGATGCCTATTGCCGGGACGCGAAGAACGAGTTCGCCAAGAGCGACTGAGCCAGGCGCGCCTTGCGGATCGCCGCTGGCGCCAGCGGCGCCCGCAGCCTCTCCCGAAGCTGCGCAGGGTCACCACGCGCCCACACATGCCGGCAGGTCTTCGGCGCCAAGCCGATCAGCCCATACGCCCTGCGCTCGCTGGATCGGAAAGCAGGACAGCACCCACAGCACAGCCAACACCAGCCGGCGCGCCACCCGCAAATGTCCGAACAGCGCGGCCGCCGGCTTGCCGATCGCCTACCAGCCGGATTGCGCCTCTCCGGCGGCCAGCCGTGGCACGCGGTGGCCTCCAGGGCGGCGCGATTGCGGATCATTCGTCATCATCGCGGCATACCGCCCCGCGCCGTGAGGGACACTGCGGCGGTCGGACCAGAGCAAGAATCGGAGTGCCCCCCGGCGCCCGGCGGGCTACCAGGGGGCATGACCCCCGCCCCCGCCCCGCGGCTCAGCCTTCAGGCCTGGCTGCTGATCCTGTTCTTGTCCATTCCATGGGCGGGCTCCTTCATCTTCTTCCGCCTGCTCGCCCATGAAATCCCGAGCCTGACGGTGGCCTTCGGGCGGGTGGCGATCGCGGGTGTCGCGCTGTTCGCCGCGCTGACGCTCAGCGGGCAGCGGCTCTCGGTGCGCTGGCGGCACTTCCTGGTGCTCGGCCTGCTCAACAACGTCATCCCCTTCAGCCTGTTCGCCTGGGCGGAAATCCGCATCACCAGCGGCGAAGCGGCGATCCTCAACGCCACCGCGCCGATCTTCACTGGCATCGTGCTGCATATCTTCGGCGCTGAGCGCCTCACTGCGCTGCGCACCATCGGCGCCGCCATCGGCTTCATCGGCGTGGCGGTGCTGACCGGGGCGGATGCGCTGACACTCGACGGCGATTTCGCCGCCCGCCTCGCCTGCCTCGGCGCGGCGCTTAGCTATGGCTTCACCGCGTTGTGGGCACGCCGCATCGGCCCCACCGCGCCGATGCAGGCGGCCACCGCGCAATGCCTGTGCAGCACCCTCATCCTGGCGCCCCTGGTCCTGCTGATCGACCATCCCTGGACCCTGCCGTCCCCCAGCCCGACAGCTTGGGGGGCGCTGTTGGGCATCGCGCTGATCAGCACGGCGGCGGCCTATGTGGTGTTCTTCCGCATCGTGGCACTCGCGGGATCGGCCAACGTGATGCTGGTGACGTTCCTGGTGCCGGTCAGCACGCTGGCAATGGGCTCGCTCTTCCTCGGCGAACCGGTGCTGCCGCGCGCAGTGGGCGGGATTGTGTTGATCGCCGCCGGGCTGACGGCGATCGACGGGCGGATATTCAGCCGGCTGCGCCGCTGACGATCAGCCGGCCGCGGCGCGTTCCCGCACCTGGCGGGCCATGGCCGCGATGCCGTTGCCGGGATGCCGTTGCCGCGATTGGCCGGGAGCGCCTCAAGCAGGCCTGGCTCCGTGGGGAACACCGGATCAGTCGCCGCGATCTCGGAGGGCGTGCGGCCGGCATAGACCCGCAGCAGCAGGGCAACCAGGCCGGAGACGATCGCGGCGGCGGTTACATCACCAGCCCGCCGTTCACATGCAGGCACTGCCCGGTGATGTAGGCCGCTTCGGGGGTGGCGAGGAAGGCGATGGCGGCGGCGACTTCGCAGGGGAGGCCTTGGCGGCCGAGCGGCACGCTTTCCATTTGCCTGGCGAGTTTGGCGGGGTCCATCGCCGCGTGGGCGCCGGCGTCCTTGCGGATGAAGCCGGGCACCACGGCATTCACAGTGACGGCGTGCGGCGCGAGTTCGATCGCCAGCGCCTTCACCAGCGCCTCCACCGCCGCCTTGGCCGCCGCCGAGGCGGGGAACAAGGTGACATCGGTGCGGAAGCTGTGGGCGACGAAGCTGGAGACCGCGATGATGCGGGCGTGGGGGCGGGTTTGCAGATGTGGGGCGGCGGCGCGGGCGAGGCGGAGGAAGCCCCAGGCGATGGCGTCATCGGAGCGGGCGTAGTCGGCGTCGGTCATGGTGGCGATGCGGGTGCGGTCGGCGAAGCCGGCGTTGCTGACCACGACGTCGAGTCCGCCGAACCGCGCCACGGCGGACGCAACGAGATGCGCGGCGGTGTCGGTTTCCGCGAGATCGCCCAGCACCACCTCGGCCAGGGCACCCGCGGCGCGAGCCTCGGCGGCCACCGCCTCGGCCCGGTCGCGGTTCTTTCGGGTATGGACCAGCAGCGCCGCGCCGGGCGCGGCCAGACGCCGCACCACCGCAGCACCAATGCCGCTCGCGGCCCCCGTCACCAGCATCACCCGTGTATCCGCCATTGCTTGCCCTCCTGCTTGGGATAAATTCTCCGCAAACCGAAGGAAGCACAGACATGGCCGACCTGCCCACCGCCAGCCCCGCGATTCGCGCCGAGTTCATCCAGTGGCTCGACACTTTTGCCGGCTATGTCCGCGAGGTGGACTACGCCTCCGCCAAGCCGCTGTTCCATCCGCAGACGCTGGCTTTCGGCACTTTCACCAACATCATCCCCGATCTGCAAACCTGGATCGACACCCAGTGGGACAATGTGTGGCCGAAGACCACCGATTTCCGCTTCGATCTCGATGGCGCGCATGTGTTGGCGAGCGAGGATGGCAGCCTGGCAGTGGTGGTGGTGGCGTGGAACAGCACGGGCTACCACCAGGACGGCAGCCCCTATCCGCGGCCGGGGCGGGCGACGATGATTTTCCATCGGCAGGAGGGGCGGTTTGTCTGCGTGCATTCGCATATGTCGCTGAACCGCGGGGTGCCGCAGCAGAGTTTTGCGGATCGGCCGGTGAAGGCGCGGTGAGGGGTGTTCTTTTTGTGAACAAAAAGAACCAAAAAAACTTTTTGGCCCGCTCCATGCCGTTGGCGTACGGAGGGGGGCTGGTGGGGAGCGGTACGCGGCGAAGGGGATAAAAGTTTTTGGCTCTATTCTCGTATTCTATGCGTAGGTCTGAATTGCGGCGTTGAGACATGCTCTTGGTGTTGGGTTGAGGCGGATGGTGGCGAGGTGGAACCACTTCAGGTAGCTGTCGAGG
>CAIWAJ010000748.1:0-2009 GCA_903910565.1 uncultured Rhodospirillales bacterium | reverse complement strand
GCCTTCGTGCGCGCGGCGGCGGCGCTTGGGCTGCCGGTGTTCGCGGAGGGACGGTTCAACACGCCGGATCTGGCGGGCGAGGCGGCGCGGGCGGGGGCGTTTGCGGTGGTGGCGGGCTCCGCGATCACTCGGCCGGAGAACATCACAACCTGGTATGCGAACGCGATCGCCGCCGCTGCGGATGCGCGGCCGGTGCTGGCGCTGGATATCGGCGGCACCAAATCGAGCGCCGCGTTGGTGGTGCGGGGGCGGATTGGCGAGCGGATCCTGTTGCCGACGCCGCGTTCGGCCGGGCCGGAGCTGTGGCTGGCGGAGCTGGCGGCGGCCACGCGCGGCTGGGGCTTCACCGGCGTTGCGGCCGCTGTGAGCGGCGTGGTGCGGGACGGGGCGTGGTCGGCGGTCAATCCGGCAACACTGCCGGTGCCGGAGGGGTTCCCGCTGGAAGCGGAATTGCGCGAGCGATTTGGCGTGGCGGCCAGCGCGGTGAATGACGCGCAGGCGGCGGCCTGGGGGGAGTATCGCTTCGGCGCCGGGGCGGGGCGTGACATGGCCTTCGTCACCGTCTCCAGCGGCGTCGGCGGCGGGCTGGTGCTGGGCGGGCGACTGCTGCGTGGCCGGCACGGGTTGGGCGGGCATATCGGGCAGATCCCTTTCCCCGGCGCGCGGCTGGAGGATGATGCCTCCGGCTTCGGCATCGCGCGCAATGCCGGGGCGGCGGATGCGGCGGCGGCCTTGGCGCAGGGCGGAGCGGCGGTGGAGGCGGGCATCGCGGCGCTGGCGCGTGGCCTGGTGACGCTGCAGGCGATCGCCGACCCCGAGGTGATCGTGGTGGGTGGCGGCTTCGGGCTCGCTGAGGGCGTGCTGGAGCGGCTGCGCGCGGCGGTGCAGGACCATCCCGCCGCCCTGCGGCCGAACCTGGTGCCGGCCGCGCTCGGCGCCGATGCTGGGTTGATTGGTGTGGCGGATTTGCACGGGATGGCTGCGTGAGCGACCAGCCGCCAGACGGGCTGCCACAGCCGCGCCAGTTCTGGGCGGTGTTCGCCACCGGGCTCGGCCTCATCATGGCGGTTCTGACCGGTACCATCGCCAATATCGCGCTGCCGACCATCGCGCGGGACTTCGCGATTTCGCCCTCCTCGGCGATCTGGGTGGTCAACGCCTACCAGCTTTCGGTGACGATGACGCTGCTGCCGCTGGCGGCGCTGGGTGAGATTTTCGGCTTCCGGCGGGTCTATCTGATCGGGCTGGTGATTTTCACCGTTGCCTCGCTGGCCTGTGCGCTGGCTGACAACCTGCCGCTGCTGATCGTCGCGCGCGTCGCCCAGGGCATCGGCGCCTCCGGCGTGATGAGCGTGAATTCGGCGTTGCTCCGCTATATCTATCCGCGCCGCACCCTCGGCCGCGGCTTCGGCTATAACGCGATGATCGGCTCCACCACCGGGGCGCTGGGGCCGTCGGTCGCCTCGGCGGTGCTGTCGGTGGCGCCGTGGCAATGGCTGTTCGCCCTCAACATCCCCTTCGGCATCGCCGGGCTGGTGCTCGGCCTGAAGATGCTGCCGGACAGTCCGCGCGCCGGGCACAAGTTCGATTTGTTGAGCGCGGTGCTGAACGCGGTGGCCTTTGGCGGCTTTATCCTCGCCATCGACGGCGCCGGGGAAGCGGAGGAGCGGCGCTTTGCGCTGGGCATGTTTGCTGTAGCCGCAACGGCTTTCGTGCTGCTGCTGCGCCGCCAGTTGAGCCGGCCCAACCCGCTACTCCCTGTCGATCTGATGGCTCGGCCAGTGTTTGCGCTGTCGGTTACCGCCTCCACCTTCTCCTTCGCGGCGCAAGGGATGGTGTGGGTCTGCCTGCCCTTCTACTTCGAGGACGTGCTGGGGCTGACGCGCGGGGAGACCGGGATGTTGATGACGCCCTGGCCCCTCACGGTCGCCTTTGTGGCGCCGATCGCCGGGCGGCTGTCCGACCGCTTTTCGGCGGCGCTGGTCGGCACCACCGGCCAGGCGGTGATG
>CAIWAJ010000747.1:0-3770 GCA_903910565.1 uncultured Rhodospirillales bacterium | reverse complement strand
GCGCCGCCATGGAGCGCGGAGGCGCCTTCCTGGGCGATCAGCCGCAGCGCATCGGCGTAATCCCCCTGCACCAGGCGCTCACCCGGCTTCAGCGCGATGCCGCCGGGCATGTAGCGGTCCGAAATCAGTCTATCAAGGCCGAAATCCGGGGCGGCGGTGGTGATGCAATCATGCAGATACGGCGTCACCCGGAAGCCGCGCGAGGCGTGGCGGATCGCCGGCTCCATCACGTCCGCGAGCGGCATGGAGCCGAATTTCTCCAAGGCGAGACACCAGGCCTTGAGCGAACCGGGAGTGGCGACCGAGGACGGGCCGAGCACGTTGGCGCGGTCGATCGTCTCGTAATTCTCCGGCGCCCCATCCGGCACCGGCTTGTACATCGTCGCGTGGCCCTTGCCCGGCACGGCGCTCATGCCGTCGATCACCACGTGGTTGCCGTCGGCGGTGCGGATATGGGCGGTGCCGCCGCCGATCAGGCCGATCATCATCGGCTCCACCACGGTCAGGGTAAACTGCATCGCCACCGCCGCGTCGATCGCGTTGCCGCCGGCCGCCAGCATCTCGGCGCCGGCCGCGGAGGCGAGCGGGTGGTTGGAGGTCGCCATGCCGCGGCTGCCGGTCGCCGGCTGCTTCTCGGTGGCGAAGTGGACGGAATTGCGGGCGATGCTGGTATCGTTCATGGCGCGGTCCTCTTGCGGGATGCGGCAGCCTGCCACGCCGCGGGCGATCCGGCCATATCCCGCACGACGATGCCGCACGCATCACTGATTATTGACGCTACCCCAGTCTTGAAACGCTGGCAGAATGCTGATGCATTGCCGGGCACAAAATTGGGGGCACCGCCATGTTCGACCTCGGCACCATGCAGCAACTCTGGCCACACGGCGACGCTACCGTCGCGGGACTGAACGAGGGGATCGTCGCGTCCGGCGCCGACGTGTTCGCCAAGTACGGGCTTACCTCCGATCTGCTGATCGCGCATGCGATGGCCCAGTTCAGCCATGAATGTGGCGCGGGGTCCGAGATGGAGGAGAACCTCAACTACTCCGCCCAGGGGCTCATCAACACCTGGCCCTCCCGCTTCGACGCTGCCAAGGCCGCGCAATATGCCCGCCAGCCGCGGCTTATCGCGAACGAAGTCTATAACGGCCGCATGGGCAACCGGCCGGGCAGCGATGATGGCTGGGACTTCCGCGGCCGCGGCGCCAGCTAGGTGACGGGGCGCGAGGGCTACGAAAAGCTCGGCCAGCGCACCGGGCTCGACCTGATCGCCAACCCTGATCTGGTGAATGCGCCCGCGCATTTCCTGGAATGCGGCGTTGCTGATTTCATCCTGTGCGGCTGCCTGCCCTTCGCCCGGCAGGATGACGTGAAGGGCGTCACCTACCATCTCAACGGCGGCTATATCGGGCTCGACCAGCGGACTGCCTGGCTCGCCAAGTGGAAGGCCGCACTTGGTGGGCAGGCGCCGGAGGATCGCGGCACGGCCTGGCTGCAGAACGCGCTCAACCGCCTCGGCGAGGAACCGCCGCTGGTCGCCGATGGCAGCTACGGGCCGATGACGGTCTCCGCCGTGAAGGCGTTCCAGGCCGCGCATGGGCTGGACGCGGACGGCAAACTTGGCCCAGCCACCCAGGCGGCAATCGAGGCGGCGCTCGCGGCGCGCTGAGCCTCAGGGCAGCGTCGCGAGACGCTCCGCCAGCAGCGCGAAGAACCCCGCGGCGTCCACGGTCTCCAGCACCTGAGCGTTGCGCGGGCCGGCGACCCGCTCCCAGCGGTCGATCACCGTGCGCCCGCGCCCCGGGCCGGGGCCGAGATCGACCGCGGCGTGCACCGGGCGGGCGGTGAAGAGATGCGGTGCCACCAGCCACATGATGGCGCAGGCATCGTGCTGCGGCGTGCCGCGCCCGCCGATCCGGCGCGAGGGCGGCACGGAGGCCATGATCGCCTTGGCCGCCGCCATGCACGCGCCGCCGCCGGAGAGCCCGGCGATCCAGGCGGGGGTGGCGAGCGCCTGGGCGGTGGTCTCCAACGTCGCCAACGTCACCGGGCGGCCGCAGGCGAACACCACGGCCAGGGCCTCCGGGTCATTCCAGGCGTTGAACTCGGCATCGGGCGTCACGTTGCCTTCGGCCCAGGCGCCGGTCATCAGCACGATCTCGGCGATGCGGTCGAGCAGGGCCGGCTCGGTGGCGAGGACGAGGCCGAGATTGGTCGCGGGGCCGACGCCCACGAGGGTGATCTCGCCTGGGGCGGCAACGCGCAGCAGGTCGCGGATGGCGTCAGCGGCGATACCCGGTGCGGCCGGCTTGCCTTCGGGCAGGGTCACCCCACCCACGCCGTTCTGCCCATGCACGCGGGGTTCGGGGATGAAGCTGCCGAGCATCGGCCGGTCCGCCCCGCCGACCACCGGCACATCCCGTCCGGTCAGCGAAACCAAGGCGCGGGCATTGCGCAGCGTATGCTCGAGCCCGACATTGCCGCCCACCGCGGTGACCATCCGCACGTCCAACTCCGGGCTGGCCAGCGCCAGGAACAGCGCGATGGCGTTATCCGTGCCAGGATCGCAGTCGATGATGATTTTACGTGGGCTCATGCGCGGCGCTTCCGTAACGTGCCGACGATGCCGGCGGGTAGGAAATAGACGATGAGAATGAACAGCACGCCGAGCCACAGCAGCCAGCGGTCGGGGTGGAACAACTGCGGGAGTAGCGGGAGCGCGGCCGTAGCTTCCGACAGCGCCTGCAAGCCCGGCTGCAAATAATATTGCGCCAGCACGATGACGGTCGCCCCCAGCGCCGGGCCATACAGCGTGCCCATGCCGCCGATCACTACCATCAGCAGGATATCGACCATGATTTCGAACGACAGCGTCGATTGCGGCCCGTTATAGCGCAGCAGCACCGCCATCAGCCCGCCCGCCACCGCGGCAATCGCAGCGGCCTGGGCGGAGGCGATGGTGCGGTAGATCACGATGCGATAGCCCAGCGCCTCGGCGCGGAACTCGTTCTCGCGGATCGCCATCAGCACGCGGCCGAACGGCGAGTTGACGATGCGCAGCATCAGCCAGAACAGCGCGAGACACACCACGAAAATCAGATAATAGGTGATCAGCCGCCCATCGAAGCGCACGCCCAGGAACGGCTCCGGCAGCAGGCGAAACGCCGGGCCGAGCGCGGCCGGCAGCGAGAAGGTCAGCCCGTCCTCCCCCCCCGTCACGTCGCGCCACTGCGCGGCGACGATCTGGGCGAGGCTCGCGACCGCCAGCGTGATCATCGAGAAGAAGATCCGCCGCACCCGCAGCGACAGCAGCGCGATCAATGCGGCCAGCACCGCCGCGATCACCGCGCCCCCGAACATCCCGCCAATGATCGCCGTCCAGCCCTCCACGCCCCGCGCCAACGGCACCGCCACCGCATAGGCGCCGATGGCGAAAAACATCGTGTGGGCGAAGGAGACGATGCCGGTGTAGCCGAGCAGAATGTCATAGCTCGCCGCCAGCACGATGAAGATGCAGATGCGCGCAGCCGCCGCCATGGACTTGGTGCCGGGGAACAGGAACGGCGCGAAGGCCAGCCCGATCAGCAACGCCAGCACCAGCGCCGTCGCCACGGGGTGGCCCGGCCGGTCGCCGGATATTAGCCGTGATGTCCACCTCATTGCTTCGCCACCGGAAACAGCCCGCGCGGCCGCCACAGCAGCACCAGCACCATCAGCGCGATGTTGGAGCCGAGCGCCAGCTTGGGCGTGAGATAGCCGACGTAATTCGT
>CAIWAJ010000746.1:0-7091 GCA_903910565.1 uncultured Rhodospirillales bacterium | reverse complement strand
GTTACCTTCTCGGCCGCCATGCTTGCCGTGCTGCGGCGGCGTTTGGCTGGCGAGGCGGTGGAGCAGAAGGGTAGCGGGCTGTCCAAGCGCGAGTGGGATGAGATGATGGGCGCGCTGGCGGGTTGACAATGACTACGTGGATCGCGTATATCGACAGTACCGATCCCAACTGAGAGCACTGTCCGGTCAGGTCGCCAAATCCGTGAATTTTTCTGCGCTCATACGCAGAGATCGTTTGGCAGGTGTTCAATGTGGCGTTTGGTGAGTTTTGAAATCGACCCGCACGACGAAATCCTTGTGCGGTTCGAGCGGGGGATGGAGTTCGTCGAACTCCTTGGCGCGCTTAAACTGGATGGCGATGTGGTCTCATTCATGCAGACCCACATTCACGGCAGCGGGCCAAATCGTCTCCGCATCTCCGGTTTGACCGGGTTGGCGCAACAGGTTCTGGAGTTTCTGGATGTCGACGAAATCCGAATTGTTGGCGCGACTCGCCGAACTGGGGCCGGTCCGGGTCGTCGACCAATTCCCCTTGCCTTCCGACGCGACGGAGGTCGTCGCCTTGTCGGGCATCGGCCGGCTTGATCGCCTGGTCTCGGTCTGCCAGCGCCTACGCCAGGATGGCGCCACGCTGCGACAGGGCAAGGACGCGATCGACGACCTCGCCGCGTCGGGCCGCTCCGTCTGCCCCGTTGCCCGTACGACGGACTTCTCGGCGCTCGCGCGTGATCTCGCCGCGCTCAACGTCGCCGTGCACCGGCGGCATGAGATCGCCGACCCCGCAGCACATCTCGCCGCAGTTCGTGCCCGCCACGGGCTTTCACAGCGCGCCTTCGCCGATCGGCTGGGCTTCGACCTTCGAACGCTGCAGAACTGGGAGCAGGGTCGCAACCGCCCGGATGAAGCGGTGCTCGCACTCGTGACCTTGTTCGACCGCGATCCGGCCTCCGTGCAGGCCGCCATGTTCGATCTCGTCGCCCCATGATCGTCTGTTTCGGCTCCATCAACCTCGACCTCATCTTCCCCCTGCCCCACCTCCCCGTCGCCGGCCAAACCGTGCTCGGCCCGAATATGCAGATCGAGCCGGGCGGCAAGGGCGCCAACCAGGCCGTTGCGGCGGCGCGGGATGGCGCCAAGGTGGTGTTCGCCGGTGCGCTCGGCCGCGATGCCCTGGCGGAGGACGCGGTGGAGACCATGCGCGAAGCCGGTGTGGACATCACCCGCGTCATCCGCGTGAAGGGCGCCGCGACCGGGGCGGCGGCGATTTGTGTCGACCCCGAGGGACGCAACCTCATCGCGGTGGCCAGCGGCGCCAATCAATCGGCCAAACAGGCACAGATCGAGGACGACCAGCTCGGCCCGCGCACCACCGTGCTGCTGCAACGCGAGACCGATCCGGGCGAGACCGAGGCGCTGATCGCCCGCGCGCGGGCCGCCGGCTGCCGCATCGTGATGAACCTCGCGCCCCCCGGCCCGATCGCCCGCGAGGCGCTCGCCGCGCTCGATGTGCTGGTGGTGAACGAAGACGAGGCGGCGTGGCTCGCCACTCATCTCGGTTGCCCCGCGACCACCGCGGGGCTGCACGCGGCGCTCGATATCGACGTGGTGCAGACGCTCGGCGCCGAGGGGGCCGAGGCGGTCACCCGCGTCGGCACGCTGCGGGTTCAGGGTCGGGCAATTACCGCGGTGGACACCACCGGCGCCGGCGACTGCTTCACCGGCGTGCTGGCCGCCGCCCTCGATCGCGGCACCACGCTGAAACTGGCGATGCAGCGCGCCAACGCCGCGGCCGGCCTCGCCTGCACGCGCCGGGGCACCCAGGGCAGCATGCCCAAATCCGCCGAGACCGACGCTGCGCTTGGCTGACCCCAAACAGTTCGGGCCGCCCCTGAGAGGAGCGGCCCGTTCTGTGTGAAATTTCGATGACAGACGCGCGTCAGGCCGGGGAAATCGACCCGGCCTCGGGGCCTTTCTGACCCTGCACAACCGCCATCCGCACGGACTGGCCTTCCGCCAGCGTGCTGATGCCGGCGCGCTCAAGCGCCGTGGCGTGCACGAACACGTCCTTGCCGCCGCCATCGGGGGTGACGAAGCCGAACCCCTTGTCGGGGTTGTACCACTTCACGGTGCCCATCGTCTCAACGGCGCTGCTGAGATCGACATTGCGGCGCGGCGCGCCACCCATGCCACCCGGACGCGGGCCGGCGGCGGATGGCGGGCGGCGGGCGCCCGGCTGCTCGGCGGTGCTTTCGTCGACCGAGAGCACCTGGTCGATCTGGCGGCCCTTCTGGCCCTGCCCGATCCGCACGCTCAGCGTGGCGCCGGGGCTCACGGCCTTGTAGCCGGCGGACTGCAAGGCATTGATGTGCAAGAACACATCGCCCGATCCATCGGCGAGGGCGGCGAAGCCATAGCCCTTCTCAGCATTGAACCACTTCACGCTGGCGCGCACTTCCGGCCCAGCCGAAGCGGTGCTCAGCGAGGGAAACGACACCGGCGGCGGGGTGTTGCCGTAGAAGTTGTCGTCATCGAAACCGCGGCGCCGAGGCTGCCATTGGCGGTCGTTCTTAGGTGATCTCAAGTTCGAATCGTCCTCTGTGTTGACCAGCCGTTCTGCACTGATCAGGGCCAAGGCCACAATCTAGCACTTCTTGCACCCCCCGGCAATCGTCTGCTGCGCATCAGAGTGGCCGCAACAGCGGAATCCACCACCTCCGCGTCGCCGCCATGGCGATCAGCCCCTCCGCGCCACTGATCGCGGTCGCCAGCGGCGCCCCGATCGCGTCGGCCAGCAGCCCGAGATGGAGAAAGCCGATCGGGCCGATGCCGATGCAGGCGCTCAGCACGCCGAACACCCGGCTGCGCATTTCGGCGGGGGCGGCGAGGTAGATCAGGGTGGTCTGCATGATCCCGAAGCTCGCCGCCGCCACCCCGGTCAACCCCACCGTCACGCCCGCGCTCCATGGGGTCGGCGCGGCGGCCAGGCCGAGTTCGGCAAGAAAATACAACAGCGTGCCGGCGACATAGATCCGCCCATGCGCCCCGTTGCGGGCGAGCGTGCCGATCAGCAGCGAGGCGGCGAGCGCGCCGAGCCCGTCCATGCTCACCAGCACCCCGGTCGCCTCCGCCCCCAGCGCCAGCCGCCCCTGCGCCAGCACCGGCACCATGCTGGTCGCCGGCCAGCCGAACAGGTTGAAGATCGAGGTCAGCACCAGCACCCCCATCAGGCGCCGGTCCCGCCGCACCAGCCGCACGCCGCCCATGATCCGCGACAGGGTCGCCGGCCCGCCGGCGGGCGCGATCAGATTGCGGTAGCGCATCCCCGCGAGCGCCACGAACGCCGCGACATACAGCATCGCCCCAAGCCCGAACGCCCCGGTAACGCCGACGCCCGCCAGCAGCAGCCCGCCGGCGGTCGGGCCGAGCATGCGGCTGAGGTTGGAACTCGCCGAATCGAACGACACCGCGGCGCTCACCCGCTCCGGCCCCACCACCTCGCCCAGCAGCAGCCGGCGCACCGTGCTGTCGCTCAGCCAGCCGAGCCCGTTGATGAAGGCCGCCACCGCGAGATGCCAGGTCGCCAGCCGGCCGCTCCAGGCAAGGCCGGTCATCGCCGCCGAGGTCACCCCCATCATCGCGGTGATCACCAGCAGCACGCTGCGCCGCTGCACCCGCTCCGCCAACGCCCCGAAGACCGCGCCGAACAGCCCCATCGGCAGCAGCCGCAGCATCATCAGCATCGCCACCAGGAAGGCCGAGCCGGTCTGCTGATAGGCCACCACGCTGAAGGCCAGCGCGTCGAGCCAGCGGATCGCCGAGGAAATCGAACCGGCGATCCACAGCCGGACGTAATCCGGCTCGGCGAATATCCCCCTGCTCATGCTGCGTGCTTGTCCTGCTCGGCCGCGTTTCCCATCCGGCCGCGATCCTGACGCGGATCGCGCGGGGATGACAGGGTTTCGAGAGGCAATCTTTGCATTCCCGATGCGGGCGCGTTATCGGATGAGCAGATGAGCGCCGCCACGCGGGAGATCCTATCGTTGAATAGACCGGTGCTGCTAGCCATTCTGCTGGCCGGCCTGAATCTGGCCGGCCCGGCCCTCGGACAGACCGCGGCCCCGGACCAGGCCAGCAATCCCGCCACCACCCCAGCCCCGGTGAGCGCCCGCCCGGGCGCCATCACGCTCATGCCAGCGGAGCCGAAGGGGCTGCTGCTGGCGCGCGAGGTCGCCGCCCGCGTGGTGCGCGTCACCGGCCGGCGCGGCGGCCTTCCGCAGCAGCCCGGACTCACCGGCTACGGCCTCGTGGTGGGCGAAGTGCCCGACGACACCGGCGGCGCCACCCTGGTCATCGCCACCCCCGACCACCTCGTGCGCGATCCCGCGCAGCCCGACCGCCGCCTGTCGCCCCCGCTCGTCACCTTCGGCAGCGGAACCACGGCCCGCCAGGTCACCGCCGAGCTGCTCGAGGAAAGGGTCGCCCCGAACCAGGGCGACCTCGCGGTGCTGCGCGTCGCCCGCCCGCCGGATTTCCGCCTGTCGCGCGTCACCATGGCGCTGACGTCGATCATCCTGCCCGGCACCGCCGCCTGGCAGGTCGGCCGCCGCGGCGTCACCGAGCCGCTCACCGATCCGGTGCGCTACCGCCACGATGACGTGGTGGGCTGGATGCTGTTCGAGGGCCTGGAAAACGATGGAGCGACCGCGGGGTCCGTCGTGGTCGGCGAGCAGGGCGTCATCGGCATGATGATGGGCCCGCAGGAGAGCGACAAAACGTTGTCGCGGATCGCCTCGATCAACTTCATCGCCACGCGGATGCGCGCCTGGGGTCAGGCCTGGGACATCGAAGCCCAGGGCGGCGAGGTGAGCCAGCGCCCCGCGGTGAGCGGTTCGGCCGGCGTGCCCACCCGGCTCGATCTCGCGCCGATCCGCCTGGTGGCGCTGCTGCCGGCCGAGGTGACGGCGCGCTCCAGCTGGGTGCCGGCCGGGGCGCGGCTGTCCCCCTGGGCGGAAACCCCGGTGCGGCTGCTCGCCTCCCCGCGGCGCGAGGCGGCGGTGGTCGGCAACCTGCCGGCCGGGATGTATCTGCCGCAGGATGCCTGGCGAATGGGTGCCTATGACATCGTCCACAAGCTCGATGGCGGCGCCTGGTTCCTGGTGCAGACCGGCGGTGAGCCGGTGGGCTATGCCGCGGGCAAGGATGTCGTCGAGATCTGGCCGCAGGCCGAGGTCACCGGCCTCGCCGGCGGCAAGGTGGTGCGGGAATGGACCTCCTCGGCCGGCCGCCCTGCCCTGCTGCGCGATATCGGCACCGCCTATGAGATCGAAACCTCGCTGCCTTGCCGGCTGCCATTCTGCCGCACCCTGCTGGTCTATACCCCGGCCCCGCCAATGCCCGGCGCCATCATCCCGACGTTCCAGATGCGGCCGGTGACCGGCATATGGCGCGAGGGCGACGCGGTGGCCATCCGCCTGCAAGTACCGCGGCGAGTGGTCGAGACCCGGGGCACGCGGCTGATGGCCTGCGTCGGCAGCGATGCCGACTGCGCCGAGGAGCCGCTACTCCCCGCGGCCACGCCGTGAGCGGCGACTTGCCTCGCATCGCGCCCGCTTCTAAGAGCGGGCGCGAGAAGGAGGTACCATGGCCGCGATCGATGCGCTGAACGCCGACAACCCCGCACTGGCTGCCCAGGCGGAGATTCTGGCGCGCCCCGTCACCAAGGAACGCCGGATGGCCGATGCCATCCGCGCACTGGCGATCGACGCGGTCGAGGCCGCCAAGTCGGGCCACCCCGGAATGCCCATGGGCATGGCCGATGTGGCGACGGTGCTGTGGTCGCGCTTCCTGAAGTTCGACGCCGCCGATCCCCATTGGGCCGATCGCGACCGCTTCGTGCTTTCGGCCGGGCATGGCTCGATGCTGCTCTACGCCCTGCTGCACCTCACCGGCCAGGCCGGCATGGGCATCGAGGAGCTGAAGAAGTTCCGCCAGCTCCACTCGCCGGCCGCCGGGCACCCCGAATTCGGCGAGCATCCGGGCATCGAGACCACGACCGGCCCGCTCGGCCAGGGCCTGGCGACCGCCGTCGGCATGGCGCTCGCCGAGCGGATGATGGCCGCCCGCTTCGGCAAGTCGCTGGTCGATCACCGCACCTGGGTGATCGCCTCCGACGGCGACCTGATGGAGGGCATCAGCCACGAGGCCGGCAGCCTCGCCGGGCACCTCAAGCTCGACCGGTTGACCGTGCTGTGGGACGATAATTCGATCTCGATCGACGGCGACACCTCCGTCTCCACCTCCGAGGACGTGCTGAAGCGCTTCTCGGCCTATGGCTGGGCGGTCCGCCGGGTCGACGGGCATGACCACGCCGCCATCGCAGCCGCCCTCTCGATGGCGATGCGCTCGAAGAAGCCGACCATGATCGCGTGCCGCACCATCATCGGCTTCGGCGCCCCCACCAAGGCCGGCACCGCCGGCAGCCACGGCGCCCCCCTCGGGCCGGCCGAGGCGCAGGCGGCCAAGGCGATGCTGGGCTGGAACCATGGGCCGTTCGAAGTCCCCGAAGGCATCGCGGCCGACTGGCTGTCGGCCGGCGCGCGCGGCGAATCGCCCCGCCGCTCCTGGCTGAAGCGCATCGCCCATCACCCCCAGCGCGGCGAGTTCGAGCGCGTGATGGCCGGGCGGTTGCCGGATAATTTCCACGAAACCGTGGCCGGACTGCGCGGTGATATCGCGGCTTCCCGCCCGAAACTCGCCTCCCGCCAGTCGAGCCAGAAGGCGCTGGAATCGCTGGTCCCGGCGATCCCCGAACTGGTCGGCGGCTCGGCCGATCTCACCGGCTCCAACCTCACCCTCGTCAAGGGCATGGGGGCGGTAACGCCCGGCAGCTATGGCGGGCGCTACATCCATTGGGGCGTGCGCGAGCACGGCATGGCGGCCGCCATGAACGGCATGGCGCTGCATGGCGGCATCATCCCCTATTCCGGCACCTTCTTCGTCTTCACCGACTACATGCGCCCGGCCATCCGCCTCGCCGCCCTGATGCGCCAGCGGGTGATCCATGTGCTGACCCAT
Source organism: uncultured Rhodospirillales bacterium (assembly GCA_903910565.1). Taxonomy (GTDB): domain Bacteria; phylum Pseudomonadota; class Alphaproteobacteria; order Acetobacterales; family Acetobacteraceae; genus CAIYPH01. The sequence goes on along the minus strand of CAIWAJ010000746.1, from coordinate 17 downwards.
GACAGCATCGGCCTCGG
>CAIWAJ010000745.1:0-3295 GCA_903910565.1 uncultured Rhodospirillales bacterium | reverse complement strand
GTTCCCCCGGCAGGATGGAGGGAGCTTAGCCGCGCGCGGCGGCGAGTGCACCTGTGATCGCGGGGAGCAGGTCTTCGGCGATGAGGCCCTCGCCGGCGATGCCGCCGGCCGCGCCGTGCAGCCAGGCGCCGGCGGCGGCGGCCTCGAAGGGGGGCATGCCCTGGGCGAGGAGGCCGGTGATGATGCCGGCCAGCACGTCGCCAGCGCCGGCGGTGGCGAGCCAGGGCGGGGCGTTGGCGTTGATGGCGGCGCGGCCGTCGGGGGCGGCGATGACGGTGTCCGGCCCTTTCAGCAGCACCACGGCGCCGGTGGCGCGGGCGGCTTCGCGGGTGGCGGCGAGGCGGTCGGGGCCGATGGGGCCGAAGACGCGGGTGAATTCGCCGGCATGGGGGGTGAGGACGGCGGCGCCGCGGAGAAGGTCGGGGCGGTCGGCGCAGGCGGAGAGGGCGTCGGCGTCCACCACCACCGCGCGGCCGCTCGCCAGGAGTGGTGGCAGGAGGTCGGGGACGCGGTCGCGCCCAAGTCCGGGACCGATGAGCCAGGCGTTGCGTCTGATATCGGCGCGTTGCTCGGCGAGTGGCGCTGCGTCCACCATCGTGCCGGGGTCGCCGGCCCGGTAGAGGTTGGCGTTGCCTTTCGCGGCGATGGTGACGAGGCCGGCGCCGACGCGGCGGGCGGCGGATGCGGCGAGGCGGGCGGCGCCGGTCATGGCGGGGCCGCCGAGGACGGTCGCGTGGCCGGCGCTGTATTTGTGGTTGGTGGTGGCGCGGCGTGGGAGCGTCCACAGGCCGGAGGCGTTGCGGAAGGTGCCGGGCGCGATGGCGGGCAGCACGCTGGCGGGCAGCCCGATATCGGCCAGCACGGTTTCGCCGCAAAGGGCGCGGCCGGGGAACAGGAGGTGGCCGGGCTTGAGGCGGAAGAAGGTGACGGTGAGGGCGGCGGCCGCCACTTGGCCGCGCGGCTGGCCGTTGGCGCCGTCGAGGCCGGAGGGGACGTCGATGGCGGCGATGCGACGTGTGGCGGCCAGCACGGCCGAGACCTCGGGGGCGAGGTCGCGGGTGAGGCCGGCGCCGAAGACGGCGTCGATCACCAGTTCGGCGCGGGCGGCCTCGGCGGCGGCGAAGGGGACGCTGGGGCCGCGCCAGCCGGCGGCGGCCGGAATGGCGTCGCCCTTGGGGGGCGAAAGGGCGGCGACGGCGACCGGCCAGCCGCGCGCCTCCAGCAGCCTCGCCGCGACATAGCCGTCGCCGCCGTTATTGCCGGCGCCGCAGAGGACAAGGGTGCGGCAGGGGCGGAAGCGGGCGGCGATGGCGCGGGCGACGGCGCGGCCGGCGTTCTCCATCAAGGTGGCGACCGGGATGCCGGAGGCGATGGCAGCGGCGTCGGCGCGGGCGGTTTCGGCGGGAGTCAGCAGTTCGAGCATGGATGCGCTATCATGTTGCGGTGCAGCGGAGTCGGGACTCATGGCGTACGTCATCACTATCGCACAGCAGAAGGGCGGCGCGGGGAAAACCACCATCGCCGCCAGCCTCGCCGCCGCCTTCGCCGCCACTCGCCGCGTGGCGGTGCTCGATATCGATCCGCAGCACAGCCTGGCGCGCTGGCACGCCCTGCGGGCTGCGCGCAAGGGGGCGGCGCCGGTTGGCTTCTCCGATGTCTCGGGCTGGCGGCTGGCCCGCGAGATCGACCGGTTGCGCGGGCTGAACGACGTGTTGATCGTCGATAGCCCGCCGCAACTCGATACTGATGCGCGGCTGGCCATCCGCGCGGCCGATCTGGTGCTGGTGCCGCTGCAGCCGAGCCCGCCCGATTTCTGGGCCGCCGAGGGCACCATGACACTCGCCGCCGCCGAGAAGCGCCCGGCGCGCATTCTTCTCAACCGTGCGCCCACCGGCGGCAAACTCAGGCTGGCGGTGGAAGCGGCGATCGCCGAGGCCGGTTATCCCGTCTTCGCCGGCACGCTCGGCAACCGCGTCGGCTTCGCCACCGCCTTCGCGCAGGGGCTCGGGATCATGGAAACGGCGCCCCGCTCGACGGCGGGGCGGGAATTCGGCAGTATCATGGCCGAACTCGAAGGGCTCATGCGATGATGGACAACGCCACCAACCTGCTGCTCGCGCTGCACCTGCTCGGGGTTGCCGTGTGGGTAGGCGGCATGGCCTTCGCGCTGCTGGTGCTGCGGCCGAGCCTGGGCCTGCTGCCGCCGGCGCAGCGGCTGACGCTGCATACCGCGGTGTTCCAGCGATTTTTCCGCATCATCTGGCATGTGATGCCGCTGGTGCTGCTGAGCGGCTATGGGATGGTCTATCTGTTCGGCGGGTTCGCCGTTTTGGACCCGCTTGTGCATGTCATGCATGGGCTCGGTCTTGTCATGGCTCTGATTTTTCTGATGATTTTCTTCGGCCCGTGGAAGGCGATGCGCGCCGCCCAGGTGAAGGGCGATACGGTGGTGGCGATGGTCACGGTCAATCGCATCCGCCATCTGATCACCGCCAATCTGGTGCTGGGCACCATCACCATCGTGGTCGCCGCCCTCGCCTAGAACCGACGCGATTTCGCCACTTTGCCGGGGTAGACTCGCCCTGGATTGTCACTGCAAGGCTTCCCCATGCTGCTTCTGATTCCCGGCCCGGTCACCACCCGGCCGGAGGTGCGCCAGGCGATGGCGCAGGATATCGCGCCCTGGGACAATGATTTCCGCCCCCGCTACGCCGCGATGCGCGCGCGCGTGTTGGCGATCGCCAAGGCTCCGGCTGAGACGCATGACGCGATCTGCTTCGGCGGTTGCGGGCATTTCGGCATCGAGGCGGCGATCCGCAGCTTCTTGCCGGCGGGCGGGCGCATCCTCATCCCGCAGGTTGGCGCCTATGCCGAGCGCATGGCGCGGCTGGCCAATGAGGCCGGGCGCATCGCCGTGCCCTTGGCGATGGACCCGGACGCGCCGGTCTCCCCGCAGGCAGTGGCCGCGGCGCTGGCGGCTGACCCCGACATCACCCATGTCGGCCTCGTCTATAACGAGACCGGCACCGGCGTGGTGCATGATCCGGCCTCAATCGGCGATGTGGTGCGCGCGGCCGGGCGGCGCGTGATCCTGGATGCCGTCTCCGCCTTCGGCGCCCTGCCGCTCGATATCAGCAAGCATCCCGAGATCGAAGCCGCGGTGTTCACCTCCAATAAATGCCTGGAGGGCCTGCCGGGCCTCGTCTTCGCCATCTGCCGCAAGGACAAGCTGGAGGGCACTATCGGCAATGCCGGAAGCTGGTCCTTCGATCTCGCGGATATCCTGGCAGGCTAT
>CAIWAJ010000744.1:0-1762 GCA_903910565.1 uncultured Rhodospirillales bacterium | reverse complement strand
GCGGCTCAATGAGTGCCCGCTCGGCTCGGCGGCGTCGGGGTTGCGTTTTTGCGGCATGATGGAGCTGCCGGTGGTGAAGGCATCGGACAGGCGGATGAAGCGGTAGGGGGCGCTGCACCAGATGACGATCTCCTCGGCGAGGCGGGAGAGGTGCATGGCGGAGATGGCGGCGGCGGAGAGGAATTCGAGGGCGAAATCGCGGTCGGAGACGGCATCGAGGGAGTTGGCGGTGGGGCGGTCGAAGCCGAGTTCGCGGGCGGTCATGTCGCGGTCGAGCGGGAAGGAGGTGCCGGCGAGGGCGGCGGAGCCGAGGGGGCATTCGTTGAGGCGCTTGCGGCAATCGGCGAGGCGGCCGCGGTCGCGCGCGAGCATCTCGACATAGGCGAGGAGGTGGTGCCCGAAGGTGACGGGCTGGGCGGTTTGCAGATGGGTGAAGCCGGGCATGACGGCGTCGGCGAAGGTGGCGGCGCGTTCGGCCATGGCCAGCATGACGTCGGCGAGCTGGGCGTCGAGCCCGTCGATCGCATCGCGCACCCAGAGGCGGAAATCGGTGGCGACCTGGTCGTTGCGGCTGCGGCCGGTGTGGAGGCGGCGGCCGGCATCGCCGATGCGTTCGGTGAGGCGGGCCTCGATGTTCATGTGGATGTCTTCGAGGGTTTCGTCGAAGGCGAAGCGGCCGGCCTCGATGTCGGCGGCGATGGCGGCGAGGCCGGCGGCGATGTCGGTTTGGTCCTGTATGGTGAGGATGCCGAGCCTGGTGAGCATGGCGGCGTGCGCCAGCGAGCCCCTGATATCCTGGCGCCACATCTTGCGATCGAAGCCGATCGAGGCATTTATCTCCTGCATCACCACGGATGGGCCGGCGGCGAAGCGACCGCCCCATTGTTGATTGGCGTCGGAATTACGCAGGTCCGATTTGTGCAGGTTGGGGGTTTCGCTCACGCGGGACGTCCGGATTTGGAGGTTGAGATGCAGCCCATCACGCGACGTGCGATCCTGGCCACCACGGCGATCGCCGCGAGCGGGACCCTAGCGGCGGCGGCGCTGTTCCGCAAACCGGCGCCGGCGATCGTCACTCTGGCCGCCGCGGAGGCGCCGCCGTTGCAGTCGCTGGCGGGGCTGCGGGCGAACGAGGCGCCGGCGGCGCCGGCCGATGCGGCGTTTCTGGATGCCGATGGCGCGGAGCGGCGGATTGCGGATTTCGCCGGGCAGGGGCTGGTGATCAATTTATGGGCGACCTGGTGCGTGCCGTGCGTCGCCGAGATGCCGGCCTTGCAGGCGATGGCGCGGGCGTTGGCGGGGGATCGGGTCGCGGTGCTGGCGCTGTCGTCGGATCGCGGGGGGGCGCCGGTGGTGCGGAAATTCTACGCCGAGCACGGGATCGACGCGCTGCCGGTGTGGCTGGACCCGAAGGGGATGGCGGCGCGGGCCTGGGGCGCGCGGGGGTTGCCGACGACGCTGATCATCGACCGCACGGGCCGCGAGGTGGCGCGGGTGGAGGGGGCTGTCGATTGGGCCAGTGGAGCGACGCTGGAGCGGTTGAGGGCGTTCTTTTTGTGAACAATACCCAGTCCACTTGAGAACCCGAAAAACGAAGAGAAGGTAAGGCAAGTGGAAGGAAGCACTACTTTTTTGAAAAAAAAGGAGCAAAAAACTTTTATTCCAATGGCACGTACCGCTCCCACCATCCCGGGAGGCACGCCAACGGCAACGATGGAGTGAAAAGTTTTTTTGGTTCTTTTTGTTCACAAAAAGAACATTC
>CAIWAJ010000743.1:0-2161 GCA_903910565.1 uncultured Rhodospirillales bacterium | reverse complement strand
ATCCTGGCGGAGAAAGCTAGCTCCGCCTCGAAGTCCTGAAAGGAGTAGGGCGATGCCGAGGCGCGTCCTGACAGGGCGGGTGACCAGCGACAAGATGGACAAGACCGTTACGGTTCTTGTCAATCGTCGCGTGATGCACCCGCTGTATAAGAAGTTCATCCGGCGTTCGAAGAAGTATGCCGCCCACGACGACGCCAATGCGTGCAAGATCGGCGACGTGGTCCGCATCGAGGAGTGCCGGCCGATCTCCAAGCGCAAGACCTGGATGGTCGTCGAGCGCAACGGCGCCGCCGTTGCCGCGATGCCGACGGACGCAGCCGCGTCTGCGGCGAGCTGAGGGAGACCGTAGATGATTTCAGTCGAGACCAACCTGGACGTCGCCGATAACTCGGGCGCGCGTCGGGTGCAGTGCATCAAGGTGCTGGGCGGATCCAAGCGGAAGACTGCCTCGGTCGGCGATGTCATCGTGGTGGCGATTCAGGATGCCATTCCCCGCGGCAAGGTGAAGAAGGGCGACGTGCACCAGGCGGTGATCGTGCGCACCTCTTTCCCGGTTCGCCGTGCGGATGGCAGCGCGATCCGTTTCGATCGCAACGCTGCCGTGCTGATCAACAAGGCGCAGGAGCCGATTGGTACCCGCATCTTTGGCCCGGTCGTGCGTGAGCTTCGCGCCAAGAAGTTCATGAAGATCATCTCGCTGGCGCCGGAGGTGCTGTAATGGCCGCTCGTATTCGCAAGGGCGACAACGTCCTGGTCATCAGCGGGGCCGATCGCGGCAAGCGCGGTGAGGTTCTGCGGGTCATTCCCACGGCCAATCGGGCAGTGGTGCAGGGCGTGAACATCGCCCAGAAGCACACGAAGCCGACCGGCATGGGCCAACCCGGCGGCATTGTGTCAGTCGAGGCGACCATTCATTTGTCCAACCTGAAGCTCGTTGACCCGAAATCGGACCAGCCGACGAAGGTCGGCTTCCGGGTTCTGGAAGACGGCCGCAAGGTCCGCGTTGCCAAGGCCAACGGCAACGTGATCGAGAGCTGAGGAGACCACGGTGAGCGACAGCAAATCCAAGGGCGGCAAGCCCGGCGCGAAGGCGGGTGGCAAGTCCGCTGCCCCGCGCGGTGCCGGCGGCCCGCCGGCGAAGATCGTCAAGGGTGCCGGCAAGAGCGAGACGCTCGCGACCGCCGCCGCCGGCGCGGCGAAGGCCGCGCCCGATGCCCCGGCCCGGCTGCAAACCCACTATTTCGAGGTGGTGCGCGCGGCGATGCAGAAGGAGTTCGGCTACACGAACCCGATGCAGGTGCCGCGTCTCGAGAAGATCGTCATCAATATGGGTGTCGGTGAAGCCACCGGCGACCAGAAGAAGCTCGATAGCGCGGTTGGCGAACTGGCACTGATAAGCGGCCAGAAGCCGGTCAAGACGGTGGCGAAGAAGGCGATTGCCGGCTTCAAGATCCGCAAGGGCCTGCCGATCGGCTGCAAGGTGACGCTTCGCAAGGCGCGCATGTTCGAGTTCCTCGATCGCCTGGTGACGATCGCGCTACCGCGCGTGCGCGATTTCCGCGGCGTTCCCGGCGGCAAGGGCTTCGACGGCCGTGGCAACTTCGCCATGGGCCTGAAGGAGCAGATCATCTTCCCGGAAATCGTCTACGACCGCGTCGAGTCGATCAGGGGAATGGACATCGTGTTCGTCACCACGGCGAAGACGGATGCTGAGGCCAAGGCGCTGCTGAAGCAGTTCTACATCCCCTTCCAGGGCTGAGAGCGCTTCTGCGTGTGATGTAACGCGCCTTCGGGCGCAACTGATTTGGAAATCCGCCGGCGGTGTCGGCAGGTTCCGGAGGACAAGACAGGATGGCCAAGACCTCTCAGGTCAACCGCAACGTGAAGCGGGAACACATGGCGACGCGCGACAAGGGAAAGCGGGCGGCGCTGAAAGCGATCGTCATGGATCGCTCGCTTCCGGTCGAGGACCGCTTCAACGCGACGATCAAGCTCGCCGAGCTGCCGCGCAACGGCGCCAAGGTGCGCGTGCGTCTGCGCTGCGAGCTGACCGGGCGCGCGCGCGGCAATTATCGTAAGTTCAAGCTGTGCCGTATCGCACTGCGTGACCTGGCCAGTTCGGGGCAGATCCCGGGCATGGTCAAGGCCAGCTGGTAAAGGT
>CAIWAJ010000742.1:0-2473 GCA_903910565.1 uncultured Rhodospirillales bacterium | reverse complement strand
GCTTGCATACCGGTCCGACACCCGCTGATACTGCGGGCGAGTGATTTCAGTCCAGGGCATCAGTGGCTCCGTCGTGTCTCGCAAACCTACGGAATCACAACCAACTGAAATCACTCAACCTCTTTTCCGGTCAGGCTCTAATACCAATCCACCAGAGAAGGAACGTACCATGGATTTCACCGGCAAAGTGGCCCTCATCACCGGCGGTGGCGGCGGCATTGGTCGCGCGGCGGCGCTGGGGTTTGCCGAGCGTGGCGCCAAGGTGGTGGTGGTTGATCGCGATGCCACGCTGGGCCAGGGCACGGCGGACATCCTGCACCAGCAGGGCCGGGATGCCCGCTTCATTCCCGCCGACGTCTCGAAGTCGGCCGAGGTGCAGAACTACGTGAAGGCGACGCTTGAGGCGTATGGCCGCATCGACTGCTTCTTCAACAACGCGGGCATCGAGGGCATGACGGCGCCGGTGATGGACTATGACGAGGAGATGTTCGATCGCGTGATCGCCATCAACGTCCGCGGCGTTTTCCTCGGCATGAAGCACGTGCTGCCGGTGATGTTGCGCCAGGGCAGCGGCGCCGTGGTCAACACCGCCTCCATCGCCGGCCTGGTCGGTGGTCCCGGCATGTCCGCCTATATCGCCTCGAAACACGCGGTGATCGGCCTCACCAAATCCGCGTCCGCCGACGTGGCACGCCACGGCCTCAGGGTGAACGCAATCTGCCCCGGCCCGGTCGATACCCGCATGATGCGCTCGCTCGAGTCCCAGCGGAACCCGGCCGACCCCGACGCGGTGATCGCCGCCAACCGCGCCGCCATCCCCTCCGGCCGCTACGCCACCGCCGAGGAGGTCGCCAATCTCGCGATCTATTTGTGCTCCGACCTCGCCGGCTCCATCACCGGCACGCAAATGGTGATCGACGGCGGCCGCACCGGCTCGGCGGGCTCAGGGGTTGGGCTCAAGCCGCGGTGAAGGGGAGGGGAGGCGATCTCGTGTGATAAAAAAGAACGCGAGAGTTAAAATTTCTTCTTGACCTGTGGAGAACGTCGTTCTATATATGTTCGATGACCAGCGCAACCACATCCCCCGAGCGTCCGCACGGCGAACCGCATCCCGCGATTCGCCTGGCCGAGGCCGTGTGCGCGCTGATTGCCGCCATCGCCGGCCCTGCGTGGTTCTGGCGGTTCCTTCCCGGCGGCCGCGCGCTATGGGCGTCCCTGCATCAACTCGGGCAGGATTTCGCCGCCCTCATGCAGCGCCTCGCCACCGCGCCCGCACTCCCTGTCATCGACGCACCGGCTCGCCGCCAGGCCGCACCCACGGGCGAAGTGCGCCCGCGCCGCGCCGGCGGTGCGCGTCAGCCGCGCCGCGGCACGCGCGCACTCCGCGCCGCCATCAGCACAAAGCCGCAGCGCCGCCCGGTTTGCGCGCCGCTGCGGTGCGATCACGCCCCGCGCGCACCCCAAATCCATCTTTCGCCCAACATCATCGCCATCGCGCGCGAACGACGAAGTCAAAAACCGGCCTCGGACGCGCGGGAAACGCGCGTCCTATTTGTTTCGATATAGCAACTAACTCCGAAACCCCAAGCGGATAAAAGTTTTTTGCTTCTTTTTTTCAAAAAAGAAGCGCTTCCTTCCTCACCGCCGCACCGCGGCCCGGAATTCCTCGGTCGTATTGGTAAACGGATACGCCGTCTCCGGCACCGGCACGCCGAGGAAGGGGCACAGCTTCTCCCACCCGTCGGTCGGCTCCAGGATCAGCAGGCGTTCGGGCGCGATGGCCGCCACCACGTCCTTTTCGCGCTGGGCGAAGGCGGCCAGGGCGACTTCCTTGTTGGCGATCTGCCCGCCGAACACGTTCTCGTTGATGATGGTGTCCACCATCTTGCGCATCCGCAGCGCGTCGGGGTCTTCGGTGGGGGTCCGGTTGGTGAGGTTTTCCATGATGGTCTTGGAAAAGCTGCCCCACCATTTCTCCGGCGGCCGGCGCGTATGGATCACCTTGGCCTCGGGGAAGGCTTCGGCCATTTCGCGCCAGTAGTTGCAGGACGGCCAGTCGCACGCCGCCTCGAAATCCGCGAACACCGCGTGCCAGTCGACCGGCTTGCCCATGGCGATATCATACCAGAAATCGAGCTGCCCGGGGGTCGAGCGGATTTCCAGCATGTGATGGCAGGGTGCGAAGCCGAGTTGCTCCAGCGCCAGCTTGAGCGACTTGGTACCGGTGCGGCCGAAGCCGGATCCGAGGACTTTGAGGGGCATGGGCGGCCTCCTGGATGAGGTTCAGCCGGGGATGTCGCAGCCGGCGAAGAAATAGGCGATCTCGATGGCCGCGTTCTCCGGGCTGTCGGAGCCGTGCACGGAGTTGGCCTCGATGCTCTCGGCGAATTCCTTGCGGATGGTGCCGGGGGCGGCGTTGGCCGGGTTGGTGGCGCCCATGATCTCGCGGTTGGCGAGCACGGCGTTCTCGCCT
>CAIWAJ010000741.1:0-3962 GCA_903910565.1 uncultured Rhodospirillales bacterium | reverse complement strand
TCATGGGCAACACCGCGCGGCGCACCATGGCGCGGCTCTCGGCGTTCCTGCTGCTGTGCATCGGCACGCAGATCATGGTGAACGGGGTGCAGGATATCGTGGTGGCGATGAAGTGGGGGTTGTAGGAAGCAAGCGCTTCTTTTTTGAAAAAAAGAAGCAAAAAACTTTTATCCCTTTGGCGCCTGCCGCTCCCACCTATCCGCGGGGAGGACGCCAACGGCATGGAGCGGAGAGACAAGTTTTTTTGGTTCTTTTTGTTCACAAAAAGAACAGCCTTCCCTTCCCAGCCACGAGTCACCCGCCGTCTCTAAGCCCGCCATGATCCACGCCGCCGCCGAAGCCGCCGGCCTCGCCCTGCGCGGCGGCTTCCACCCCACCGCCGCCGACGCCGTGCCGCCAATGCCTGACGGCACCGAGACCGCCACAATTCTCCTCCTCGGCTGGGCCGGCCCCTCCCACTGGCCCGAATTCACCGCCACCCAAGAATACCGGGACGGCGCACCAAGCCCGCTCGACCGCTGGTCCCGCCGCGTCGTCGGCGCGCTCGCCGAGACATTTGGCGCCATGCCCCTCTTCCCCTTCGGCGGCCCTGAGTTCCTGCCCTTCCTCCGCTGGGCCCAACGCGCCGAACCCGTGCATCCCTCGCCGATCGGCCTGCTGATCCACCCCGACCACGGCCTCTGGCACAACTGGCGCGGCGCCCTCGCCTTCCCCACCCGCCTCGCTCTGCCACCCCAGGAACCACGCCCCTCCCCCTGCGCCACCTGCGCCACCCGCCGTTGCATCACCCACCAGGACCTCGACGCCGCCCGCCGCGCCTGCCCCATCGGCACCCCCTACAGCGATGCCCAGCAGGAATTCCACCGCGCCGCCTTCCTCCGTCGCCACTCCGACAGGGCCAAATAACGATCCACAAGGAAATTTAACTCTTTATAACGCAAATATACCTTGCGATCAAATTCCTTTTTCTCTATGATGCCGAGCATGAGCAATCCCCCGACCCACCCCACCCAAGGCCTCGCCGCCGCCGCACCCGCGGCGGCGCTGCTGGCTGTACTGGTGGATCTGCTCATCGCCATGGCCCAGTCCTTCACCCAGGCCGGCCCGCTCGGCCGCCTCCTCGCCGCCTATCTCGAACGCACCGCCCACCAGCTCGCCAGCCCGCCCGCCCCCCTCCCGCCCCGCCAGGCCTCCCCCCGCGCCGCCGTGCCCGAACGCGCGCCCAAGCCCCTGTCCTGGCGCGCCCGCTTCCGCCGCTGGAAAGCCCGCCTCAACCCCCTGGCCAATCTGCGCCCGCGCCGCACCCGCGCCCCCATTGCCACGTCACGCCCCCATCGCGCGCCGCGCATTTGGTCCACCGCGCAACCCGCGCGCCGCCTGGGCATCGCCCAGAAACCCCTGATTTTTTCAAAACCGGACCAGGCCGCATAGTCGACTCACTCCTTTTTTGTTACGATTACGTACCAAGAATAAAATCCCAAGGAAAGCAAGCGCTTCTTTTTGAAAAAAGAAGCAAAAACTTTCCATCCGTTTGCTTCACGGTCTCCAGGGAGGCTCCGCGGCAAAACGGATAAAAGTTTTTTGGTTATTTTTTTCAAAAAAGAACCGCTTCCTTCCCCAATTGACTCCCCCCCCCCCAAGCGCGGATCGTCCCGCCCACGGCAAAACACCCAGGGAGAAACCACCATGCTCGGTTACGCCATGCTCGGCACCAACGACCACGCCCGCGCCAAAACCTTCTATGACGCTGTCCTCGGCCTCCTCGGCGCCTCGGTGATGGCGGGGTATTCATCGGATAAGCGCACCTTCTATACCGCCGGCGCCGGCACCCCCATGCTCGCCGTCGGCGTGCCACATGACGGCAACCCCGCCACCTTCGGCAACGGCACCATGATCGCCCTGCCGGCCAAAACCCGCGCCATCATCGACGCCTGCTACGCCAAGGCCCTCGAACTCGGCGGCAGTGACGAGGGAGCCCCCGGCGTGCGCGGCCCCAACCCGGATGGGTTCTACGCCGCCTATGTCCGCGACCCCGACGGCAACAAGCTCTGCCTCTTCCGTGTCGGGCCGACCTGACGCCCGATGAAGATCGTCGATCTCCGCGTCACCTCGGTCAACGTCCCCTTCGAGGCGACCTTGCGCTGGGCCTGTGGCGTGGAGACCGGCACCACCCGCGGCATCATCGAGGTCACCACCGAGGACGGCATCATCGGCCTCGGCGAGACCTATGGCGGGGCGGCGGTGGAGCATGCGATCGATACGGCACGGCCATTCGTCATCGGGCTCGATGCGCTCGATATCGGCGTGCTGATGCGCCGGTTCGCGGTGTTCTGCATCGGCTATGAGACCGCGATCCCGGCGATCGTGCGGGCCGGCATCGAGATGGCCTGCCTCGATGCCGCCGGCAAGTCGCTCGGTCTGCCGCTGCACAAGCTGCTCGGCGGGAAGACACGCGATACGGTGGAATTCGGCGCCTATGTCTTCTACCGCTACCGCGACCCGAAAACCGGCATCGGCGGCGAGGACAGCCCAAAGGCGATCGCCGAACGCACCCGGGAACTATGCTCCCGGCACGGCTTCACCGACATCAAGCTGAAGGGCGGCGTCTATCCGCCGGCGCAGGAATTCAAGGCGTTGGAACTGATCCGCGCTGACTTCCCCGACGCGCCCCTGCGGTGGGACCCCAATGCCGCCTGGTCGGTCGAGACCTCGATCCGCATCGCGCATCGGCTGATCGCGAGCGGGATCGATCTCGAATATCTGGAGGACCCCACGGCCTCGCTCGAGGGGATGAGCCAGGTGCGCAAGGCGGTCTCGGTGCCGCTCGCCACCAATATGTGCCTCGTCGCCTGGGACCAGATCGCGCCGGGTATCCGCATGCGGGCGGTGGATGTGATCCTGAGCGACCTGCATTACTGGGGCGGGGTGCAGCAGAACCGCAAGATGATCGCGGTGGCCGAGGCGTTCAATCTGGGCGTGGGCATGCATTCGGATCGCGAGTTGGGCATCTCCACCGCCGCGATGCTGCATTTCGCCGCCACCACGCCGTGGATCACTTACGCGATCGACAGCCATTACCACGACCAGCTCGAAGACGTGATCGCCGAGCCCTTCGTCTATCGCGACGGTTGCATGACGGTGCCGGATGGGCCAGGGCTCGGGGTGGAGCTCGATCGTGACAAGCTCGGCCGCTATCACGCCGCCTATAAGAAGGAAGGCGGGATCAGCGAGTTCTACGACCCGGCGCGGCCTTCCTGGGTGCCGGCATTGCCGTTGTTCTGAAGCGCCATCCGGGCCTCGACGATGTCGGGCTCGTCCGGCACGCGCTTCACGGCGAAACCCATGCCGCGGACGAAGCGCAGCATCTTGTGGTTGTCCGACAGAATTTGGCCGACGATGTCGTGCAGGCCCTGGCTGCGGCCCCACTCGATCAGCCGCTCCATGAGGTGGCGGGCGAGGCCGCTGCCCTTGGTGTCCGGCTGCACGGCGATGGCGAATTCACCCTCCTCGCTGCCGAATTCATGCACCAGCCGGGCGACGCCGACGGTCTCGCCGGTTGTTTCGCGGACGGCGACGAAGGCCATCTCGCGCTCGTAATCCACCTGGGTGAGGCGAGCGGTGAGCTCGGGCGAGAGTTCGCGGAGCGCGGAGAAAAAGCGGTAGCGCACGTCCTCCGGCGGCAGGCGGGCGAAGAAGGCGGCGTGGGCCTCGGCGTCCTCGGGGCGGATGGGCCGGATCAGCAACGGCCCGGTGCGGCCCTCAAAGCGCGCCACCAACTCCTCCGGATAGGGCGGAATCGCGAGGCGGGCGGACTGGCCGGGCGGGCGGAGGCTGATCCAGGCATCGGCGGCCATCACGCCGGTGGGGCTGGCGAAGAGGGGGTTGAGATCGATCTCCGCGATCTCCGGGAAATCCACCAGCAGCTGGCTCACCCGCACCAGGGCGCCGGCCACCGCTTCGAG
>CAIWAJ010000740.1:0-3463 GCA_903910565.1 uncultured Rhodospirillales bacterium | reverse complement strand
TGTGGCGGCGCGATCGCGAGAGCTACCTGACCGTGCAATCCGATATCCAGGACGGGTTGCAGGCGCCCGACGTCACCAAGCTCGCGCTGCCGCGCATCCGGGCGCTGGCTTTGCCGGCCGGCGTGCGGATCGAGACCGGCGGTGCAGCCGAGGAATCCGACAAGGCCAATGCCGCGCTTGGTCAGGTCTTCCCGGTGATGATCGCCACCATGGTATTGCTGCTGATGATCCAGCTGCAGAACCTGCCGCGTACCCTGCTGGTGCTGGCCACCGCACCGCTCGGGCTGATCGGCGCAGTGGGCGCGCTGCTGCTCGCCGATGCGCCCTTCGGCTTCGTCGCCCTGCTCGGCCTGATCGCGCTGGCGGGCATGATCATGCGCAACACCATTATCCTGGTGGACCAGGTGCGGCAGGACCAGGAGGACGGCCGCACGCTGCGCGATGCCATCATCGAATCCACCGTCCGCCGCGCCCGCCCGGTGGTGCTGACGGCGCTGGCCGCGGTGTTCGCCTTCGTCCCCCTGAGCTTCAACGTGTTCTGGGGCCCGATGGCGCTGACCATGATCGGCGGGCTGGTGGTGGCCACCGTGCTGACGCTTGTGTTCCTCCCCGCGCTTTATGCGCTGGTGTTCCGCGCGCCACGGGTGCGGGCGGCGGCGAAGGGGGCTGGCGTGGTGGCCGCCGTGGCCCTTGCTGGCGGCGCCGTGCCGGAGGTTGCGGCGGCGGCAGAGCCTCGCTAGCGTCAAAGCATGCGCCGCCGCACCCTCCTCGCTTTGGTTTTCGCGCCAGTTCCGGCCCGGGCCTTCCAGGTCCAGGACGCGCCGGCGGACATCAAGGCATCCTGGGCGGCGCGGTGCACGGGGTTGTCGGCCGATGACGGGCAAGGGCGTATCTGCCCGCTCTGTGGTTGCGGCCTGACCGGTGACGCGAAGGACCACGGCGAGCGGGGCTGAGGCTTGCCGCCGTTCGGCGTGGCTCCTACAAACCTCCATCACCTTCGATCCAGGGAGCCAGCATGAGCAAGATCATCCGCACGGAACCGAACAAGATCCTGTCTAAAGCCGTTGAATATCATGGCTTTGTCTTCGTCCAGGGCTGCACCGCCAAGGACACTTCGCAGGACATCAAGGGCCAGACCAAGCAGGTTCTCGACCTGATCGACGAGATCCTCGAGACCCATGGCACCGACAAAACCCGCCTGCTGCAGGCGCAGATCTGGGTGAAGGACATCCGCGACCGCGACGCGATGAACGAGATCTGGTCGGCATGGCTGCCCGAGGGGGGCGCGCCGGCGCGGGCCTGCGTGGAGGCCAACATGGCCGACCCGCGCCTGCTGGTCGAAATCATGGTCACGGTCTGCAAGTAGGCCACGCCGCACTGCGGCAACGACCGGTCACACCAATGTGACTTGCAGGGACGGCGGCGAACCTTGGTTCGCCGCCGTTTTTCGATTGCGCTACCCGCAATCCGCGACTCCCGCAGGGATTCGCGCTACCGAAGGTTGCGGTAAAAATATCACGTGTGTCTCATCTGCCACAGGCATCTGAGTAATTTACGCAAATTGGGAAATATGTCTGATCACGAAGAGTTATCCACAGGCTCTAACTGCAAAATTGCATGTCAGTCGTGCGGAATTCGCCGCAATGGGTTGCATCGCTCACGATCCCGTAGCAATCGGAAACACAGTGAAGGCTGACAAAGGGATCATGGCATGATGGATTGGATGAAGGGAGGCTCGGTGGCGGCGCGTATGGCGTGCGGCACGGCTCTGCTCCTGACAATCGCTCTGCCGATGATGAACGCCAGCACCGCGCACGCCGCGGATACCAAGGCCGTACCGGTGAAGGCCGCGGCGGCGAAGCCGGTGGTCGCCAAGACCGCCTCTGCGCAGCCTTCGACGAAGAATCCGCAGCTCAAGTCCAGCAAGGCGGTGATTGCCCAGCGCAATGTGAGCTATGGGATCAGCTGCGTTCCTTATGCGCGGTCGGTGACGGGCATGGGCATCAAGGGCAATGCGAAGGATTGGTGGGATAATGCCTCCGGCCTCTACGCCCGCGGCAGCCTGCCTGAATCGGGCGCGGTGATGAGCTTCCGCGGGACGCGGAGCATGTATCTCGGCCATGTCGCGGTCGTCACCCGGGTGCTGGATAGCCGCACCGTGGAGATCGATCACGCGAATTGGCGTGGTCCGGGCGCCACCAAGGGCGGCGTGTTCAAGAACATCCCGGTGGTCGACGTTTCGCCCAACAATGACTGGACGCAGGTGCGGGTCGGGCTCGGCCACAGCGGCGAGTATGGCGGCACCGTTTATCCGACCAACGGCTTCATCTACGACCGGCCCGACAATGGCAGCATGCTTGCCGCCGCCTCGGTGCGTGGGCCTGCCATGGCCGACGCCACGCCCGCCCGCTGGCGCGATGCCGAGGCGATCGTCCGCCAGGTTCGCTGACCCCTTCACGCTTTCGCCGCCCGGCCAACCGGAGTAGCCTGCCGCGACCATGACGCGACGGGGTGTGCGATGAATGATGCGGCGATCCAGGCGGCGGAACTGCCGATCATCGATATGGCGGCGCTCGCCGACGGCGAGGCCGGCGAAATCGCCATCGCCCGTCAGCTCGACGAGACCTTCTCGCGCATCGGCTTCTGCTATTTCCGCAATATCGGCGTGAGCCAGGACCTGGTCGACGGGCTGTTCACCGCCTCCCGCGCCTTCCACGCCCAGCCCGAAGCCGCCAAGCGGGCGCTGATGATGAACGCCACCCATCGCGGCTACATGGCGCCCAACAGCTCGGTGATCGTCACCTCCTCGGTCGCCCAGGTAAAGCGGCCGAACTACTCGGAGTCGCTGATGATCATGCACGAGGTCGCCGAATCCGACCCGCGCTACGGCACCGAGGTGCATGGCCCCAACCAATGGCCGGACCTTCCGGGCTTCCGCGCGGCGGTGGAGGAATACGAGCGGGCGATGCGGGAATTCTGCATGCGCCTGCTGCGCCCGATGAGCCGCGCCCTCGGCCTCGCGCCCGACTGGATGGACCCGCATTTCGGCTTCCCCACCACCTTCGTGCGCCTGCTGCACTACCCGCCCCAGGCGCCGGACAGCCCCGATGACGCCTTCGGCTCGGCACCGCACACCGATTACGGCTTCCTCACCGTGCTCTGCCAGGACAATGCCGGGGGGCTCGAGGTGCGCCGCAAGGACGGCACCTGGCTCAAGGCACCGCCGGTGCCGGGCACCTGGGTGGTCAACGTGGCGGACATGCTGAGCCGCTGGACCAACGGGCGCTGGCAGTCCACGCCCCACCGGGTGAAGAACCTCTCGGGCGGCGATCGCTTCTCCTGCCCCTATTTCTTCGACATGGACATGGACGCGGTGGTGGAATGCGTGCCCACCTGCACCGACGCCGCCAACCCCGCGCGCTTCCCGCCGGTGCGCTATGGCGACTACCTGATGGAGCGGCTC
>CAIWAJ010000739.1:0-3198 GCA_903910565.1 uncultured Rhodospirillales bacterium | reverse complement strand
GCTGCCGATCGGACCCTACCAGTTCCGGCCGGGCGCCAAGCTGCTGCATGACGCCGAGGCGAACCGGCGCATCCGGCTGACCGACAAGGAAACCGCGGTGCTGAAGTTCCTGTTCCGCGCCGACGGCGTGCCGGTGGGCCGGCGGGCGCTGCTGCGCGAAGTGTGGGGCTACGCACCAGGCGCCACCACACACACCGTGGAGACCCATATCTATCGCCTGCGCCGCAAGATCGAACCTGACCCGAACCAGATCGCGCTGCTGCTGAACGACGGCGGCGGCTACCGGCTGGCGGCGGCGTGGACACGCAGCCCGACCCGGCCGCGGATGGCGGTGAACATGGCCATGGTGGCTGCGGCGGATTGAGAGACCGTCTGATCATTCACCTCCGGCGGTCATCCGACGGCGATCCGCTGCGCTCCGGTGCTCACGGCCAGACGGCCGCTCCGCTCCGGTGCTCGCGGATCACCGCCGGGCGGCGACCGAGGGGCCGCCTCTGACTCGCCGGAGCGAATGCTCAAACGGTCTCAGCGCGGGGGGGGGGGCATGGCAACAGGCGGAAAAATCGCCCAACGGCGACACCGCCGACGTCATGACGGACGAGGGTGCGCCATCGACAATTCCTGCCGGTTTCATCGGGGGCAGGGATGGCGGACCTCGTCGGCATGACGATGTGCGCCGTCCGCGATGAACCGGCGTTTAAGCGGATTGGCCGGAGACGGTTATTGAGGCGCCACTGGCCGTCAACACGGCGTGATCACAAAAAATGCCTTTTAAGACAAATAGATAAGCGTTCAAAAGCGCGTGATGACGCGTTGACGCCGCGAGGATTACAGCACTATTTTGGCTCGAGTAGATTTTTGTTAACGGCTGGTCCGCTTGGGGGAACGTCACATGCGCTTCGGTCTTCAACCGCTCAACACACCCATCGATCGCATCGATCCCGACGCCCTGGTCACGCCGGATGTCGCGCTCGACCCGACCACCGGATTGCCGCCGGTTGCCCCGGTGCCCGCGTCTTCCGACCTCGGCCAGACCGTGCTGTATGCCCCGGATGGCGAGGGGGGGGGCGCCGCTTCGGCGGGAGGCGCTGGATCTGGCAGCGGCAGCACGACGGTTTCGGCCGGGACATCGGCCTCGCCGTTCGTGATCAAGATCTCCTGGGACAGCAGCGTCAGCGCTGCACCCACCGGTTTCACGGCGGGCGTGCTTGCCGCCGCGCAGTACCTGGAAAGCCAGTTCAGCGATGCGGTGACGGTCAACATCTCGATTGGGTATGGCGAGGTGAATGGCTCGGCGCTGGGTTCCGGTGCGCTTGGCAGCAGCCTGAGCTATCTGACCTCGACGAGCTATAGCAACCTGCGCAACGCGTTGACCGCCGATGCCACGTCGGCCGATGACAAGTCCGCCGTTGCCTCGCTGCCGACGGGGGCACCGACCTCGGGCACATTCTGGACCACGACCGCGGAGGCGAAGGCGATCGGGCTGACCGCCGCCAACGGCACATCGACGGATGGCTTCGTCGGCTTCTCCAGCACGCTGCCGTTCACCTATAGCGGCGCCATCGCCGGCGGCACGTATGATTTCAACGGCGTGGTGCTGCATGAGCTGAGCGAGGTGATGGGCCGTATCATGCTGACCGGCGCCACGGTGGGCAGCGCGGCCAACAGCTACACGCTGATGGACCTGTTCCATTATTCCTCGGCCGGGGTGCGCGATTTCGCCGCCTCCACCCCCGGCTATTTCTCGGCCGACAGCGGTGCGACCAAAATCGGCACATTGAACACCACCTCGGGCGGCGACGCCGGGGATTGGTCGTCGGCGATGGGGTATGACGCGTTCGATGCTTTCTCCAATTCCGGCGTGGTCAATCCGGTTAGCAGCGCTGACCTGCGCGCGGTGGATGTGATCGGCTGGAACCGTGCGGTGCCGGCGGCGCTGAGCGGGGTTGCGGTGTCTGCGGTCACCAGCGGCCTGGCGGCGGCGCAGACTTCGAGCGGGCTCGCAGCCGGTGCGGTGCTGGCCAAGGTCGCCGAAGTCGGCGGCCCCAGCACCGACAGCTACAGCTATGCCCTGGGCGGCACCGGCGCGGCGGGCTTTAGCCTGACGGGGGCTGGCACGTCTGCAAGCCTGGCGGTGGCCGGCACGGCACTGAACGGGGCGGCGGGCGGCAGTCTCTATGCGCTGACGATCACCGCCACCGATACCACTTCGGGGGGCACGGCAGCGGCGGCGGGCCTTGATGTCATCGTCGGGTCCAGTGCTGGGGACACCGTGAGCGTGGCGACGCTGACGGGCGCTCTTGGCGCGGGCACGGCGAGCTTTGTTTACGGACTGGGCGGCAATGATACGCTCACTGCCTCAGGTATGACGGGGAAGACCTGGTTTGTCGGGGGTGGCGGTGCCGACCGGATGACCGGCGGCAGCGGGGTCAACGACTACCTGTATGGTGCGGTGTCGGATTCGACCGCGGCGGCGATGGATGTGATCACCAATTTCCATGCGGCGGCCGACATGATCGACCTGACCGGGTTGGGCACGGCGCTGAGCTATGCCGGCAAGATCGGCGCGACGAACAAGCTGGCCGCCGGTTCCGTGGGTTGGCAGGTGAGCGGCGGCAACACGTTCGTCTACGTCAATACGTCGACGGCCTCGGAGAGCCTGACGGCGGCGAATATGAAGATCGAGATGCTGGGCTCGCTGTCGCTGGGGACGGGGAACATCGTGCATCTGTGAGGCCATCCGGGTTCGGTCCGCTGAACCGGTTGCCCGGCGGGAACGGCGGCGGTATCGGGACCCGGGTTGTCGCTGACCTTCTCGCGCCGCAGGGCAGCCAGGGCGGCGCGCAGGGCGCGCTGTTGAGGCAAGCGAAGGAAGGAAATTTTTTGCTTCTTTTTTATAAAAAAGAAGAGTCCTTACTTGTTCTTTTTTGAAAAAAAGAACCAAAAAACTTCTATCCTCTTGGGCCGCGCTCTACTGGGCTGACCGGTTCGCCTGTTTCAGCGGGCTGCTAGCCTGCTTTCACGCGCATCCGGGTCGGTTCGGTGAGGATGGTGCGGTAGCGGCGTTGCACCAGGCTTTCGAGTTCGCCGACATGGGCGGCCATGCGCTGTGCGGCCAGGGTGGGGTCTTTGGCGCGGCAGGCGGCCAGGATGTCTTCGTGGGCCTGGACCACGTGTTTGCGGTTCGATGCGGTGTAG
>CAIWAJ010000738.1:0-5244 GCA_903910565.1 uncultured Rhodospirillales bacterium | reverse complement strand
TAAGGCAGCGGTGGAAGAGTTCCGCGACGCGCGGGGAATCACGGCTCCTATCCAGGAAATCGACCAAATGGGGGTGTTCTGGTTCAAATGATCCACGCTCTCGACCACCTGCTGTTGGCAACCACTGACCTCGCCGCCGCCGCGGCAAAGCTTACGACCGTGCTCGGCCGTCGGCCCGATCGCGTTGGTCCGGTCGCTGGCATGGAAGCCGCGGCGTTCCGCCTCGCCAATACGACGATCCTGCTGATGGCCCCGCAGCCCGGTAATCCGCTCGGCCTCGCACCCGCGCCCGCCGACGGCCGCGCCGCCCAGGAGGCCGCCGGTTTCGCGGTCGCCGATCTCGATGCCGCCCGCGCCTTGCTCACCCGCCGCGGCCTACCTTGCGGCGAACCTTTCGGCTGGACGGCGGAGGATGGCGGCGAAACCCGCGCCGTGGTGCTCGATGATGCCGCAACCGTCGGCACCAGGCTGCTGCTGGTGGAACGCGCTTCGATTCCTGCTGGCCCAGGAGTCGGCATCGATCACGTAGTAATCCGCACCCACAGCCCGGACCGCGCGCTCGCGTTGTTCGGAGCCCGGCTCGGCCTCGATCTGCGGCTCGATCGTACCAACTGGAACACCCGCTTCCTGTTCTTCCGCTGCGGTGACCTGGTGGTGGAGGTGGTGCAGCCGGCGGGCGAAGCAGCCTCCGATCAGCCGAACCACTTCAACGGTCTCGCCTGGCGCAGCCCCACTTTGGTGGCTGACCACGCCCGCCTTGCCGCCACCGGGGTGCCGGTCTCGGAACTCCGCACCGGCCGCAAGCCGGGCACCCATCTCTTCACCGTGCGCGAGAACGCCGCCCTGGTGCCGAGCATCTTCATCGAGCTGGAGCGTAAGGCGGGCTGAACCCCCTGTGGCAACGCCACCCAAGCGCCCATATGAGGCCGTGCCATGAACCTCGATTTCTCCGAAGACGAAATCCGCCGCTACTCCCGCCATATCCTGCTCGAGGATGTCGGCGGTACCGGCCAGGCGATGCTGCGCGACGCCTCGGTGCTGATCATCGGCGCCGGCGGGCTAGGCTCGCCACTGCTGCTCTATCTCGCCGCCGCCGGCGTAGGGCGCATCGGGCTGGTGGATGACGACGAGGTGGATAACTCCAACCTCCAGCGCCAGATCGCCCATACCACGGACGGCATCGGCCGCCCCAAGGTGGAAACCGCCTCCGCCAGCGCCCGGGCAATCAACCCAACCGTCACCATTGAGACCCACCACACCCGGCTCGACCGCGACAACATCCTCAATCTCTTCGCCCGCTATGACATCATCTGCGACGGCACCGACAACTTCCCCACCCGCTTCCTGATCTCGGACGCCTGCGTGCTGGCGAAGAAAACCCTCGTCTCTGCCGCCGTGCTGCGCTTCGAGGGGCAGCTCGCCGTGTTCAAGCCTCATCTGGCGACCGAGGGCGGGCATTTCCCCTGCTATCGCTGCCTCTACCCCGAGCCCCCGCCCCCCGGCATGGTGCCGACCTGCTCCGAGGCCGGCGTCCTCGGCGCCGTCACCGGCGTGATGGGCACCCTGCAGGCCACCGAGGTGCTGAAGGAGATCCTCGGCATCGGCGAGACGCTGGCCGGCCGGCTGCTGATCTGGGACGCGCTGGCCACCAAGTTCCGCACCATCCGCCTGCGCGCCGATCCGCACTGCGCCTCCTGCGGAACCGAGCCCCGCATTCACGACCTCTCCGCCCATGGCGCCACCGACGGGCCGGCCTGTGCCGTCTGAGCCGCTCGGCATCCTGCTGATCTCCGGCAGCCACGAGCGCGCGCACTACGCCTTCGTGCTCGCCACCGGCGCCGCCGCAGTGGGCCGCGAAGTCACGCTGTTCGCCACCAACCAGGGCTGCCGCGCCCTGCTGGCGGATTGGAGCAGCCTGGAAGACGCCGGCCGCGATGCCGTCATCCGTGCCCGCGGCGTTGCCGGGCTCGAAGAACTCCGCGCGGCCGCGGCCGAACTCGGCGTACGGCTGATCGCCTGCGACGCCGGGCTGCGTATGGCCGGGCTCGATGACGGCAATCTCGCCCCTGGGGTGGATGTCGCGGGGGTGGTGACGTTTCTTGCGGCGGCGGCCGGAGGGCAGTTGGTTAGCCTTTGAAGGTGGGAGAAGTAAGGGTGTTCTTTTTGTGAACAAAAAGAACCAAAAAACTTTCTATCCGTTTGGTTCAAGGTTGCCCGGGGAAACTCCGAAGCCAGCAGATAAAAGTTTTTTGCTTCTTTTTTTCAAAAAAGAAGCGCTTCCTTCCTACCCATTCACCTGCCTTACCCAATCCCCCAAATTATAATGATTGGAAATCCGCGCCACCTTGCCCTCACGCAGCGTGAAGAAGGCGCCAGCCGGCAGCCGGTAAGCCTGCCCACCGGCCGCCGCGGTACCGGCCGGCACGCCCGGGTCGGTATCGATATACGTGCCATGGACCAGGAATTCGGCGGCCGCGCGAGTGCCATCCGGGCTCACCATCACGGTCACGTCGGTAATCGTCTCGCGGTAGCAGCGGTCCATATGGGCCATGAAGCGGCGGAAGGCGGATTTGCCGACCTCGCGGCCGCCTTGGCTGATGTCATGGATGACATCCTCGGTCAGCAGCGCGAGGAAGGCCTCGGTATCGCCCGCGTTGAAGGCGGCATAATAGGCGCGGATCAGGGTTTTGGCGTCGCTCATGGGAGTCCTGTCTGGAAATCGGGCCGCCACTATACCAACGCGCGCGAAATCCGGGTATTGCGCGCGGCACGATGGATGCGCCGATCGACCCTGACGAACTGACCCACGGGCCCTTGCCGGCCTATCGCGCTCGGGTTGCGGCCGGGCATCTCGCCGCCGACCCCTCGCAGCTCATGGCGGCCGAACGGTTGCAGGATTTGTGGATCAAGCTACGGGGCTATGACCCGGAACCCACCCCGGCGGCCGCGAGCAAGGGGCTGCTGGCCCGCTTCTTCCGCCGCAAACCGGCCGAGGGCGCCGACGACGCCTATCCCAATGGGCTGTATCTCGTGGGCTCGGTGGGGCGCGGCAAGTCCATGCTGATGGACCTGTTTTTCGCCGCCGCCCAGGTGAAGCGGCGCCGGCGCATCCATTTCCATCGCTTCATGCAGGATGCGCATGCCCGCATCCACGCCTGGAAGCGCGCCAACCCCGGCGGCGATGACCCGATCCCCCCGCTCGCCGACGCCATCGCCGCCGAGGCGGCGCTGCTGTGCTTCGACGAATTCCAAGTCAACGACATCGCCGACGCCATGATCCTCGGCCGCCTGTTCCAGGCGCTGTTCGACCGCGCGGTGGTGGTGGTAGCGACCTCCAACACCACGCCGGACGACCTTTTCAAGGGCCAGCCGGGCCGCGACGCCTTCCTGCCGTTCATCGCTCTTATAAAGAAGCGGCTGGACATCCTGGTGATGGATGCCGGCCGCGATTTCCGCCGGGCACGCCTGCGCGGCATGCCGACCTGGCATGTGCCCCCGGGCGGGCGAGCCGAGGCGGCGCTGGACAGCGCCTTCGCCGAACTCACCGGCCATGCCGAACCGCGCGCCGAGCGGCTGCTGGTGATGGGGCGCAGGCTCGAGGTGCCGGTGGCGGCCGAGGGGGTGGCGCGGTTCGATTTCTCAGCCCTGTGCGGCCAGGCGCTGGGGGCGGGCGACTATCTGGCGCTGGCGACGCATTTCCATTGCCTGGTGCTCGACGGCATTCCCCGCCTCTCGCCCGATAATTTCGACGAGGCGCGCCGCTTCATCGTGCTGATCGACACGCTCTATGACCATCGCGTGAAGCTCGTCGCCTCCGCCGAGGCGATGCCGGACCAGCTCTATCAGCGCGGTGAAAACGCGAAAATGTTCGAGCGCACCGCATCGCGGCTTGAGGAGATGCAGAGCCAGGAGTATCTGGCGCTCCAGCACTTGACGTAGACGCGTCGCGAAGCGAGCCGGCCATAACGGTTTCTTCATGGGTGGGAGCGCAGATTGGCATGCGCGGGCATGTTGCCCGTGCTTGCTGCATCTGGGGGTTTGGGCTAGTGACCGCGCACCTTTCGGGCGGCTTCCCGCCTGGCGGGCGCTGTTTCCCTGGAAACACCCCACCGGACACCCCCGGAACCACCTTGCTATCTACCTCAAGGATCCACTGATGGCTCGCAACAAGATCGCCCTCATCGGGGCCGGCAATATCGGCGGCACGCTCGCCCACCTCATCGGGCTCAAGGAGCTCGGGGATGTCGTGATGTTCGACGTGTTCGGGGGCGTGGCCGCCGGCAAGGCGCTCGACCTGATGCAGTCAGGCCCGGTCGACGGCTTCGACAGCATGATGACCGGCGGCTCCGACTATGCCGCCATCGCGGGCTCCGACGTGGTGATCGTCACCGCCGGCTTCCCCCGGATGCCCGGCATGAGCCGCGATGACCTGCTGACCAAGAATGCCGGCGTCATCGCCCAGGTCGCCGAGGGCATCAAGACGCATTGCCCGGATGCCTTCGTCATCGTCATCACCAACCCGCTCGACGTGATGGTGTGGGTGATGCAGCAGAAGTCCGGCCTGCCCGCCAACAAGGTGATCGGCATGGCCGGCGTGCTCGACAGCAGCCGCTTCCAGCTCTTCCTCGCCCATGAATTCAACGTGTCGGTCGAAGACGTCACCGCCTTCGTGCTCGGCGGCCACGGCGACACCATGGTGCCGCTCACCCGCTACTCCACGGTGGCCGGCATTCCCGTCCCCGATCTGATCAAGATGGGCTGGACCACCCAGGAGAAGATCGACGCGATCGTGACCCGCACCGCCAATGGCGGCGGCGAGATCGTCAAGCTGCTCGAGCGCGGCTCCGCCTTCTACGCCCCGGCCGCCTCGGCGATCGCCATGGCCGAGAGCTACCTGAAGGACAAGCGCCGGGTGCTGCCCTGCGCCGCCCTGCTGACCGGCCAATACGGCGTGTCCGACCTCTACGTCGGCGTGCCCGTCGTGATCGGCAAGAACGGCATCGAGAAGATCATTGAGGTGGAGTTGAACGCCGCCGAGAAGGCCGCATTTGACAAGAGCTGCGGTGCCGTCCGCGGCCTGATCGAAGACTTCAAGAAGCTGGGGGTCTGACCGCATGAACATCCACGAGTACCAGGCGAAGGAACTGCTCAAGAGTTACGGCGTCACGGTGCTCGAGGGCCACGTGGCCTGGACCGCGGAGGAGGCGGCCGCCGCGGCCGCCAAACTCCCGGGCCCGGTCTATG
>CAIWAJ010000737.1:0-8494 GCA_903910565.1 uncultured Rhodospirillales bacterium | reverse complement strand
GCGCCTGGGTGCGCGCCATCAAGGCCAAGGGCGCCGACGGCATCAAATTCTTCGGCGCGCCGCCCAACATCATGGAAGCCGCGCTCGATGAAGCGCGCGCGCAGGGCCTGCGCTCCTGCTGCCACCACGCCCAGCTCGCGGTCAGCCGCATGAACGCGCTCACCTCCGCCCGCTGGGGCCTCAGCAGCGCCGAGCATTACTACGGCCTGCCCGAAGCGCTGTTCGAGAAAACCACCATCCAGGCCTTCCCCGACCACTACAACTACGGCGACGAGTATCACCGCTTCTCCGTCGCCGGGCAGATGTTCCAGCAGGCCGCCCAGCCCGGCAGCCAGAAATGGAACGACACGCTGGATGCCTTCCTCGAGACCGGCTTCACCTTCGTGCCCACCTTCAACATCTACGAGGCCAGCCGCGACGCCATGCGCGCGCGGCGCGCCGACTGGCATGACCGCTACACCCACGACACCGTGTGGAAATTCTACCAGCCCTCGCGCGGCGCCCACGGCTCCTACCTCACCAAATGGACCACCCAGAACGAGCTGGACTGGAAGCGCCACTACCAGCTGTGGATGCACTTCATCAACGACTACAAGAACCGCGGCGGCCGCGTCTGCACCGGCTCCGATTCCGGCTTCATCTTCCAGCTCTACGGCTTCGGCCTCATGCGCGAATTCGAGCTGCTGCAGGAGGCCGGCTTCAACCCGCTCGAAGTCATCCGCGCCGCCACCTCGCACGGCGCCGAACTGCTCGGCGTCGGTGACATCACCGGCACGCTCGAAGTCGGCAAGCGCGCCGATATCCTCATCCACGACGAAAACCCGCTGGGCGATTTCAAAATGCTCTACGGCACCGGCGCCATGCGCATGAACGAGACCACCGGCGGCGTCGATTGGACCCATTGCCTCAGCACCACCATCAAGGACGGCATGGTGTTCGACACGCGGGAGTTGCTGGCCGACGTCGAAGCAATGGTGCAAGCCAGCAAGGCCTGAGACTTGACGGACTTTATCCTGCTGACCGGCTTCCTCGGCGCCGGCAAAACCACCCTGCTGCGCGACTTCCTGGCCCAGCCAGAGTCCGCCGATACCGCGGTGATCATGAACGAGGCCGGCGCCATCGACATCGATGGCGCCGTCGTCGCGGCAGACAAAACCGGCCTGCCCATGGCCATGCTCGCCAATGGCTGCGTCTGCTGCTCCATCGCGAATGACCTGCTCTACACCATCGAAGCCTTGATCGCCTCGCGCGAAACGCCCTTCCGCCGCATCGTGCTGGAAACCAGCGGCCTGGCCATGCCCGGCCCCATCATCCGCTCGCTGGGCGAACTCGGCCCACTCGGCATGCGCGTCCGCGTGGTCGCCGCCTGCGATGCCGCCGCCCCGGTCTTCGCCCGCGAGGGCTTCGAAACCGCCGCCGCCCAGGTCGCCGCCGCCGGGATCATCGTGCTGACCAAGCTCGATCGCGCCACCGATCCCGCCGTAGTCGGCACCCTTACGGCCGCCAATCCCCTGGCCGCCGTGGTGCAGGAGGCCACCCCGTCCCGCCGCGCACTGCTGGCCTTCACCACCGAAGCCGCCGCCCCCGCCATACCCCCCGCCGGCGATATCTCGGGCCATCCCCGCATTTCCGTGATGCTGGGCCAACCCGGCCAGGCCAGCGTCGAGACCCTGCTGGAATGGCTGGAGAACCTCTCCGGCCTGCTCGGCGAGCGCCTGCTGCGCCTCAAAGGCGTGGTGCAACCCGCCGACATGGCCGAGCGCGTCCTGGTCCAGGCCGTCGGCAGCACCTTCGATCCGCCGCGGCGCTTCATGGGCGCCGCCGAGACTGGCCTGGTGCTGATCGCCCGCGACACCACGGCGGCCGAGGTGCTGGCGCTGCAGCCCGATATCGGGCTGACCCTGCAAACGCAAACCGCCGGCCCCTTTGGAGGGCCGGCGGCGCGTAGGCTCGTCGCTGACTAAAGGCTCAGCGCATCGGGGGGGCGTAGTGCAGCCCGCCCTTGTTCCACAGGTTGTTGATCCCGCGGGGAATACCGAGCGGGGTGATGTTGCGGTCCCAGATCTCGCCGAAATTGCCGACCTGCTTGACGGCGTTGAAGGCGAACTTGTTGTCCACGCCGAGCGCCTTGCCCATATCGCCCTCGAGGCCGAGCAGGCGGCGGACTTCCGGCACCGTGTTGGTGAGCATGCTGTCGATATTGGCCGCGGTGATGCCGTATTCCTCGGCGATCAGGGTGGCGAAATAAGTCCAGCGCACGATGTCGAAGAACTTGTCGTCACCCTTGCGCACCATGGCGCCGAGCGGCTCCTTGGAGATGATCTCGGGCAGCAGGACATGGTCCTCGGCCTTGGGACCCTGGGTCGCGCGATAGGCGGCGAGCGCCGAGGCGTCGGTCGAGTAGGCGTCGCAGCGGCCGGACTCGTAGGCGTTGGTGATCTCGGAGGCATCCTGGATCAGGATCGGGGTGAACTTCAGCTTGTTGACGCGGAAGTAGTCGGCGATCGCCAGCTCGGTCGAGGTACCCGGCGCGACGCAGATGGTGGCGCCGTCCATTTCCTTGGCGGACTTCACGCCGGACGCCTTCTTCACCAGGAAGCCGGTGCCGTCATAGAAGTTCACCGAGGCGAACAGGCCGCCGAGGTTGCCTTCGCGGCCGAGTGTCCAGGTGGTGGAGCGGTAGAGCAGGTCAACTTCGCCCGACTGCAGCGCGGTGAAGCGGTTCTGCGAGGTGGTGGGGACGAACTTCACCTTCTTGGCGTCACCGAGAATGGCGGCGGCGACGGAGCGGCAGGAATCGGCGTCGATCCCGCGCATCACACCCTGGCTGTCCGGCAGCGAGAAGCCGGCCGAGTTGCCGGCGGTGCCGCACAGCAGCTCGCCGCGCTTCATGATGGCGTCGATGGTGGCGGAACCGGAGCCCTGGGCCATGGCGGAACCGGCGAACAGCCCGGCCGCGACCAGCACCCCGGCCCCGAAGGAGGTCGAGAACTTCATTGAGCAGTCTCCCTGTTGGCGCACGGCTGCTCCGCGCGCAAGGAGGGCTTCATGCCTCGGCTCGGCCACAAACTCAATGGCGGAGTTTCATTTGATGGCGCCCTGGGTGAGCCCGGCGATGAATTGGCGGGAGAGGGCGATGTAGACCAGGGTGATCGGCAGGGCCGAGAGGGTGAGGCCGGCGAACAGAACGCCCCAGTCGGTGTTGTATTCCCCCATGAACACCGTGAGGCCCTGGGGCAGGGTTTTCAGGGCGTCGGTGGAGAGGAATACCAAGGGGAAGAAGAAGTCGTTCCAGATCGGCACGGCGTTCTGGATGGCGGCGATCACCATGGCGGGGCGGGCCAGCGGGAGCATGACTTGCAGCATGGTGCGCAACTCGGAGGCACCCTCGATGCGGGCGCTTTCCTCGAGTTCACCGGGGAGGGTGCGGAGAAAGCCGGTCATGATGAAGACCGCGGAGGGAAGGCCCATGGCGACGTAGACCAGGATAAGGCCGAAATGGGTATCGATCAGGCCGAGGGTGTTGAGCTGGATGAACAGCGGGATGATGGCGAGTTTCAGCGGCACCATCAGCCCGGAGAGGAAGAACAGGAACACCGCGGCGCTGAGGCGGAAGGGGTAGCGGGCGATGGCGTAGGCGGCCATCGTTCCGAATACCACGATGAGCCCCACCGAGACGGCGGTGACGGCGATGGAATTTCCGAGGTAGCGCAGAAAGCTGGTCTCACTCCACATGCGCGCGAAATTGGCGCCGGCGAAGCTTTCGGGCAGGGCGAAGGGGGAGGCGAACAGCTCGGCGTTGGTTTTGAACGCGGAGAGGATCATCACCAGCAGCGGGTAGAGCATGAGGAAGGCGTTGGCGATCAGCAGCGCCTGGATGAGGGCGTTCTTGCCCCGCTCGCCGTGCTGCATGCTCACGCCTCGATCTCGCGGCGGCGGAGGAAATGCAGGCCGATGCCGGAGGTGGTGGCGATGAAGAGGAACATCAGCACCGCAAGCGCGCTCCCGTGCCCGAAATCCTGCAGGCCGGAGGAGGCGGTACCGAAGGCGGTGCGGTAGAAAAGCAGGCCCAGTACGTCGGTGGCGCCCCCGGGGGAGCCGATGGCGCCGGCCATGACGTAGGGGAGTTCGAACCAGTTGAAGCTGCCGATGAAGGTGAGGGTGGCGACGATGGTGGTGGAGGGGGCGACGAGGGGCCAGATGATGCTGGTCATCAAAACGCGGTCAGTGGCGCCATCGATGCGGGCGGCTTCGAGGGTCTCCTTCGAGATACGCTGCATGCCGGCGAGGAAGATCAAGGCGGGGAAGCCGACCCAGTGCCAGGCGTTGGTGAAGATGATTGACCCGAGCGCGGTGCTTTCATTGCCGAGCCAGGGGGGGCCGTGAATGCCGGCCAAGGCGAGGGCGGCGTTGACCAGGCCGAACAGGGGGTGGAGGAACAGCTTCCACAGGAAGCCGACGATGACCGCGGAGAGCACCACGGGGAGGAAGACGATGGTCTGGTGGATGCGGTGGCCGGGGAGGGTTTTGAGCAAGGCGAAGGCGATGAGGTAGGCGAGGCCGTTCTGCGCGAGCATCAGCGAGGCGAAGACCACGCAATTATGCCACAGCGCCCGCCAGGTCTGGGCGGCGAAGGGGGCTTCGAACAGGACGTCCTGGAAGTTGGCGAGGCCGATGAAGGCATCGGGCAGGACGCCCTTGAAGGTGAAGAAGGCGTAGCGGAACGAGGACAGCAGGGGGGCGGCGACGAAGAGGGTCATCACCGCCAGGCCCGGGGCCAGGAGAAAGGCGATCCACATGCCCCGCCGCCAGCGGCGGGGGCGGCGGGGCATGCTCATCTACCTACTTCTGGAACGGCTTGTACCACTTGGCGAGACCGGCGGTGATGGCCTTGGCCACGCCCTCCGGCTGCTCGGTTCCGCCCATCATTTTCTGCACGCCGTCCTGCAGCAGGTCAGTGCCGGTCGGCGCTTCGTAGCGGAAATAGACCAGGCCGATATAGGGCATGGCGGTCTCGTTCAGCTTGGCGATTTTGCCGAGCAGCGGATCGGCGGCGGCGACGTCCTTCAGGGAGGAGATGTTGCCGAGCTTGGCGGCGGCGGGTTCGGCGAAGGATTTGGTGGCCATCCAGCGCACCAGCTTGATCGCGTCGGCCTGGTTCGGCGACTTGGCGTTGACCGCGAAGCCGCTGTCAAAGAAGCGGGAGACATAGGTCGGCTGGCCGGCGGCAGGCGCCGGCGGGGGCACGAAATCGAGGTTCAGCTTGGGGTTGCCGCGCTTGAAGGGGGCGATCTCGAAGCTGCCGCCGACGAAGATCGCCGCGCGGCCGGCGCTGAAGAGCTGCTGCGAGGTGGCGTAGTCCACGCCGGTGAAGCCATCGGGCAGGCAGGGCTTGAGTTCGAGCAGCTTGGCGAGCGCGCCGGTGAACTTGGCATCGGAGAAGGTGGTTTTGCCGGCCAGCATGTCCTTCACCCAGTCCGGCCCGAGGAAGGGGTTGGTGAAGACGGTGGCGAAAATGGCGTCCATCCACGGGGTCGCGGTGCCGTTGGCGATGGGGGTGATGCCCTTGGCCTTGAGCGCGGTGCAGGCGGAGAGCAGCTCGGCCCAGGTGCCGGGCACGGCGACGCCGGCGGTGGCGAAGATGTCCTTGTTGACGATCAGGCCGAGCGTCTGCCCGGCCAGCGAGACGGCATAGACCTTGCCGTCGGCGCGGAGCGATTCGGAGGCATTGGCGTCATCCGGGAGGTTGGCCAGCTCCGGCACGTTGCTCTTGTCGAGCGGGAGATAATAGCCCGACTTCGCCATCGCCTCGAGCCCGCCATAGGCGCGGGCGTGCAGCACGTCGCCGCCCTTGCCGCCGGCCAGCGCCGTGGTGACAATGGTGTTGTAGTTCTCGTTCGGGAAGGCCTCGAACTTCACGGTGATACCGGGATTGGCCTTGGTGAACTCGGCGAAAAGGTCCTGGTAGACCGCCTTGTCCTCCTGCCGCCAGGTCCAGAACGTGACCTCGCCGGCCTGTGCCGCGGCGCCGAGGCTGCCGGCCATCATCAGCGCGGCCAGTGCGCGGCGCCCGAAATGCTTC
Source organism: uncultured Rhodospirillales bacterium (assembly GCA_903910565.1). Lineage (GTDB taxonomy): Bacteria > Pseudomonadota > Alphaproteobacteria > Acetobacterales > Acetobacteraceae > CAIYPH01. The sequence continues at coordinate 2,412 of CAIWAJ010000737.1, read as the reverse complement.
CCGATCATGTGCTCTCCCTGGCGGATGCGCCCGCCGTGTTGTTGCGTGACGGCGACCGTACGGCGCGGGCGGCGTCTGTCAAGGCTCGCGCTTTCGGGGGAAAGGAAGGGGTTCTTTTTTGAAAAAAAGAACCAAAAAACTTTTATTCTTGGGCTTCGCCCGCCTCTGAACATGGTGAGGTGCGCAGGGGCATCATTTCATTGCTATTTCGCAACAATTAAGGCGCGAGTCTCCCACGCCTCCAAAAGCCTGCCTGTTATTCGGCGGGGGCGCGGATTGACGAATTCGGAGGAAAACGGGCGCCATGACGCGACGCGCGCCAAGTCCGGGGGCGCAAGCCGAGACGGGCGCGCAAGCCAAGACGGGGGCGTGGGAGATTCCAGGGGCTCACAAGGGGCGTCAGCCCGCACACCGCGCGGGGCCGCTTGGGACGGAGTCCGGGCGTGGCTGCGCGTGCGCGGTGACGCGGACCTCGCCGCGCGCGGCGGGAGAGGCTCCTCCACCTCGCCGGCGGCGAGGCGCTGGAGCAGGCTATCCAACTGCTGGAGCGTGTCGACAATATACTCATGCACCATCCGCGCCGCCGCCGCCTCCTCGCGGCCGAGCAGCCAGCGCAGGCCGAGAATCCCGGCGAAGGACATGCTCAGCCAGCGCAGCAGCGCGGCGATCGCCAGTCCGGGGCGGGGTGCGGATGTGTTCATGCGCTCAATCTAACAACTAAGTTAGGATGAGGCAAGAGAAAAATAGCCCTGGGTGAATTTTTTTATCCTAGAGCGGCCGCGCCCCCGGCAAGGAAGAAAGCGGTTCTTTTTTGAAAAAAATAACCAAAAAACTTTTATCCCTTGGGTTCCGAAGCCCCCCGGGAGGCCACGAAGCAAACGGATAGAAAGTTTTTGCTTCTTTTTTCAAAAAGAAGCGCTTGCTTCCTTGCTTTCACAGGGAAGGCACCAGCAGCGCTGCCACGTCCGCGACATTGGCGGAGGTGTCGATCTGCCACAGCGCATCGAGCGCCGTACGGGCGCGGGCGGCGCCGAGGACGGGTTCGGCGAGGCCGAGGAATTTCTCTTCCAGGGCGACGTCGGTGAGGGGGTTGGAGGCGGCGCCGTAGGGTTCGGGCATGTAGTGTTCGAACACCCGCCCATCCGTGGTCTCGATGCGGGTTTTGGCGGCGCGTTTGCGGGGGTAGTCGGCCTCGCATTGCGGATCGACGTGAACGTGGACCTTGGCGGTTTGCGCGAGGATGCGGGCGTCGGCGCGTTCGGCGGCGCCGAATTCGTGCAGGCTGGCCTGGCGGCGAACGAGGGTGGCGGCGATGACGAAGGGGAAGGACATTTGCGCGGTGGTCATCTCCGACCAGCCGACCGCGGCGTGGGAGGCGGCGACGGCGTAGGTGCCGAATTCCATGCGGGCGACCTGTTCCGGCGCGAGGTCCTGCTCGGCGAGGATGTGCAGCACGCCGTCGATCGCGGAGTGGATGTGGCGGCAGCAGGCGTAGGGCTTCATGTAGCAATTGGCGATGGCGAAGGCGGATTTCGCGTTGTTGTCGCCGGAATGGAGGATGTCGATGGCGGCGGGGTCGCGGTGGCCGCCGGAGAAGGCGTTGAAGTAGCCGTCCTTGAATTCGAGCACGCCGCGCGGGGCGGGCAGGCCTTCGGCGGTGAGGAGGGCGGCAAGCAGGCCCTCGCGGGCGGCGTGGCCGGGGTGGATGCGCTTCACGTCACCGCCGGCGAGGAAGCTGAACAGTCCGGCGGCGGAGGAGGCGGCGGTGCCGATCGCCTGCTCCATCTGGTCGGCATTGAAGCCGAGCAGGGTGCCGGCGGCGGCGGCGCTGCCGAACACGCCGGCAATTCCGGTGTTGTGGAAGCCGCGCAGGCGGGAGGCGGGATGGCCGGCGGCGGCGATGCGGCAGACGGCCTCGTAGCCGGCGATGACCGCCAGCAGCAGGTCCGCCCCGCTGGCACCGCGCGCGGCGGCCATCGACCAGGCGGCGGGGACGACGACGGTGCCGGGATGGACGGAGCCGGAGCGGTAGCCGTCATCGAGCTCCAGCCCGTGGCCGGAGGTGCCGGCGAGATAGGCCGATGTCAGCAGGTCATATTGCGTGGCGAAACCGGGGACCGGGACATTGCCGGTGCCATGGACGCGGGCGAGCACGCGCTGGGCGATGCCGGTGACCTCCTGGGTGGCGCCGGCGATGACGGCGGCCAGCGTGTCGATGAGGTGGCGCCTGGCGGCGTGCCTTGCGAAGTCATCGACCTGGTTGAGGCGCAGGGTGGCGAGGAAGCCGGCGAGATCGGCGGTGGGGCCGGGCTTGCTGAGGACGGGGTGGAGGGCGAGTTCGTTCATCGGAGTTCTCTTTTTTAGGGTGTTCTTTTTGTGAACAAAAAGAACCAAAAAAACTTTTTATTCCGT
>CAIWAJ010000736.1:0-1626 GCA_903910565.1 uncultured Rhodospirillales bacterium | reverse complement strand
GCCTGGGCCAGCCCGCCGGAGAGCAGGGCGATCACATCCTCGGCGGTTTCGGTGAGGTGCGCGCCATCGCGCAGCAGCCCGTTGGTGCCGCGGCAGCGCTCGTCGAGCGGCGAGCCGGGCACCGCGAACACCTCGCGATTGGCCTCGGCGGCGAGGCGGGCGGTAATCAAGCTGCCCGATTTTAGCGCCGCCTCCACCACCACCACGCCGAGCGACAGCCCGGCGATCACCCGGTTGCGGCGGGGGAAGTGGCGGGCCTGCGCCACCGTGCCCAGTGGCATTTCGGCCAGTACGACCCCCTCACGGCCGATGCGGCGCTGCAGGGCGGCGTTTTCCGGCGGGTAGAACGTGTCGATGCCGCCGGCGATGCAGGCGATGGTGGTGCCGCGGGAGAGGGCGCCGAGATGGGCCGCGGTGTCGATCCCGCGCGCCAGACCGGAGACCACGGCGAAGCCGGCCTCGGCGAGCCCATGGGCCAGTATCTCCGCCATGCGCCGCCCATTGGCCGAGGCATTGCGGCTGCCGACGATGCCGACCGCGCGGCGGTTGGCAATCGCCGGCTCCCCGACTGCGGCGAGCACCGGTGGCGGGTCGGGCAAGGTGGCGAGTAGTGGCGGGTAGCCGGGAGCGCCGTAGATCAGCAGTTGCCCGCCGATTTGTTCGACGGCGGCAATCTCGCGCTCAGCTAACCGACGATCCGGCACCGCGAGCGGCGCGCGGCGGCCGGCGGCCCGGGCGATATCCGGCAGGCCGTCGATCGCGGCTGTGGCGTCACCGAAGCGGGCGAGCAGGCGGCGAAACGTGATGGGGCCGACGCCCTCTGTGCGCGCGAGACGGAGGGCGTCGGCCGCATCGCTCATTTTTTCGCGCCGATCCGTGGCTCGGTGCCGGCGATGAGGCGGCGGATATTGTCCTTGTGGCGTAGCACCACGAGGGCGACGGCGGCCAGCACCAGGCCCAGCACCGGCTGCGGCGAGCCGAGCAGCCAGGCGAGAATGGGCGCGGCGACCGCGGCGGCGAGAGAGGCGGCCGAGGACATGCGCAGCAACAGCGCGGTCAGCAGCCACACCACGGCCGCCCCCACCGCCACTCGCCAATCCGCCACCAGCATGATGCCGAGCCCGGTAGCGACGCCCTTTCCGCCTTTGAATTTGAGCCACACCGGGTAGTTATGGCCAAGCAGGCTCGCCAGCCCGCCGAAGAAAATACCGGGCACGCCCGCGAGCGCCGCCCCGAGCACCACGGCAAGGGAGCCCTTGGCGGCATCCAGCACCAGCGTTCCGGCGGCGAGTCCTTTGCGGCCGGTGCGCAGCACGTTGGTGGCGCCGGTGCTGCCGGAGCCGATCTTCCGCACGTCGCCAAGGCCCGCCGCCATGGTCAGCAGCAGGCCGAAGGGGATGGAGCCGAGGAGATAACCGGCGATGGCCGCAAGCATCACCGCGGTTTCGCTGCTCATTCCCATCATCCGAAAACCCTCCGCCCGGCTTTCCAGGTGCCGATGACCCGCCCCTCCAGCGCCCGCCCGTCGAATGGGGTGTTCTGCGCCCGGCCGGGCAATTCTCCGGCCTCGACCTGCCAAGCGGCGTCGAGATCGAACAGGCAGAGATCGGCCGGGGCGCCCTTGGC
>CAIWAJ010000735.1:0-2524 GCA_903910565.1 uncultured Rhodospirillales bacterium | reverse complement strand
GTCATCCTCCTGCCGCTCGGCAGCCACGAAGACCAGGGCCCCCACGCCCCGATGGGCGACTACCTCTCGGCCGAGCGCGTCGCCGAGAAAATCGCCGAAGCCGCCACCGCCGCCGGCGTGGAAACCGTCGTCGCCCCCGTGCTCCCCTTCGGCGGTGCCGACTATTTCGGCACCATGCCGATGGGCATCGCCCTCTCGCAGTCCACGCTCCGCGCCGTGCTGGCGGACATGCTCTCCTGCCTGCTGCGCCACGGCCTCACCCGCATCATCGTCATCAACGGCCATGGCGGTAACGTCCAGGCCGTGCATGAGGTGACGCAGGAGATCTACCGCGAGAGCAAGATCCTCATCCCCAGCTTCTACCTCTGGCGCGTCGCCTACTCCTACCTCCCTGGCATCCTCGGCGCCGAAACGGCCGCCAAATCGGCCGGCCACGGCGCCGACCCGCTGACCTCGGTGATGATGCACCTCTTCCCCGAGTGGATCCGCCACGACATGGTGCCGCCCAAGCCCACCGCCCCCACCGTCATGGGCAGCCCGGTGATCAACTTCGGCGCCATCCGCTTCGCCGGCGCGGAAATCGCCGTCCCCGTCGAACTCGACGAAATCGCCCCCAACGGCGTCTGGTCCGGCGATCCCGGCCTCTGCTCCGCCGAAACCGGCGCCGCTCTGGTCGGGAAGCTGGTCGAAGTCGGCGTCAAGCTTGCGCAGCATATCGCTGGTGGCTGAGGCGGGAGGGAAGGAAGCGCTTCTTTTTTGAAAAAAAGAAGCAAAAAACTTTTATCCGCTTGGTTTGTACCGCTCCCTGGTTTGTGCGGAGGTGTACGCCAACGGCATGAATGGACCAGAAAGTTTTTTTGGTTCTTTTTGTTCACAAAAAGAACACGCTTCCTGTCTCAAATCGTGGCGGAGGGGAATGGGAGTTGAACCCACCGAGGACCGTCTGACGGCCCCTACCGGATTTGAAGTCCGGCCGCCCCACCGGGGGCGCTTCCCCTCCAATATCAGGCCTGGAAGGCGCTCAGTTTCCGCCGGTCGGTCCGGCGGAGGTCGCCACGGCGCAGGGTCAGGCCATGGCGGTCGAAGTATTCCAGCACCTGAATCGCCACTTTCCGCCCGGCATTCGCGTCGCCGCTGCCCAGCATGTCGCGAAACGCCGCCGCGTTGAAGCCCTCGCCGGCATCGAGTTCTGCCGCGATGCCAGCCATTTCGAACACGACGGGACGGAGGAAGAAATGGTCCTGGGCCACCTCCACCAGGTCGCCTTGCCGCGCCATCGTCTTGAGCAGCGCCCGCACATGCCGCTCCTCGGCGGCGTGGCGGCCCGCGAGGTCGCGCACGCGGGGCGGGCGGAAGCGCGTTTCGCCACCGAGATCGACTGCGATTACCTCCCACAGCGCCGCGTCGGCTGCGGAGAGGCGCGGGGCATGGTCGGGCAGGCGGAGCCAGGGGCCGCGCGCGGCGATGGCGGCTTCGGCCTGCAAGGCGGCCACCAGGGCGGCGAAGGTGGCGGGCGGCGGCGGAGGATCAAGCAGGCGACGCAGCTGGCCGGCCTGCATGCCCGGCTGATCCGGGTGGGCCCGGTGATGGGCGGCGAGCAGCGCGACGACGCGGTCGCGCATGGCCGCGTGCATCGGCGCGGCGATGACGTGGTTGGCGCCGATCGCCACCAGACCGACCGCAATGGCGGCCTCCCTAGGGTCGCGCAGGGCGCGGTCGCGCCCGAATGCCGCGATATCGATGAGAAAGGGCGGGCAGTCCGCCATCGCCCGCAACGCAGCCTCGGGCGCGGCGGCATCGAGCGCGGCGAGCAGCGCCTGGCGCTCGGGCGTGCGGCGGCGTCGATCCGGCGCGCGTAGATCGAGGATTACCCCGCCGCCGATGGTTCGCTGGGCGGTGACGTCCCGCAGGATGATGGCGTCCATCGCCGCGGCGGCGAGCGGGGCTTCGAGCACGAGTTGCACCAGCCCACTCCCCCCCGGCGGGATCGGCGCACCGAGCGGCACGGCGCGGCCCAGCACCTCGGCGGCGGCGTGGTGCAGGCGGATCGGCGTCCACACGCCGAGCGGCCGGGTTTCGTCGGCCAGAAGGGTGATCCGCGCGTCGATCCGCTGGGTGGGGGCGTGCAGTGCGGGGGCCAGCACCATGCTGCCGCGCCGCACTGTCGTCGTCGAGATATCGGGGCCGGCGAGGTTGAGGGCGCAGCGATCGCCGGCCTGCGCCGTCTCGGCGGCGGCGTTCTGCCGGTGCAGCCCGCGCACCCGCGCCGCGATGCCCGACGGCGAGACCACCACCTGGTCACCGACGGCGACGCGGCCGGAGAGGATGGTGCCGGTTACCACCGTGCCGGCGCCCGCGATGCTGAAGCTGCGATCGGCGGCGAGGCGGAACAGCTGTGCGTCCGACCGCCCTGCCTCCTGCAACGCGGCGAGCGTGGCCGCGAGTTCCGCCATGCCCGCGCCGGTCAGGCTGGAGACCGGCAGCATCGGCGCACCGGCGATCGGCGTGCCGGCCAGCAGTGCGG
>CAIWAJ010000734.1:0-8344 GCA_903910565.1 uncultured Rhodospirillales bacterium | reverse complement strand
GTCGATCGGCATCCAGCCGGCGGCCTGGGTGAAATCGACCACCAGCAGCGCGCCCACCTTGTCGGCCGCGCGGCGCAGGGCGGCGAGGTCGAAGCGCTCGCCGGTCATGTAGGAGACGCAGCTCGCCCCGATCACCCTTGTGCGCGCATCGATCAGCCCCTCCAGCCGGTCGGGCGCTTTGCCGCGGGCGACGCGGATTTCGAGCTTGGGGTGCCGCTGCATGGCGAAGGGGGCGACGATGGAGGGGTATTCCAGCGCGTCCACCACGATATTGTCGCCGGGCTGGAATTCCAGGCTTTCGGCGACCATCGCCACCCCGTCGGCCACCGAGGAGACGAATCCGATCTCGTCCGCGGCGGCGCCCCAGCGCGCGGCGATGCGGGCCTGGGCGCGATTGACCTCGGCTTCCATCGCAGTTCGGCCGGGCATGCCGGAGGACTTGTCCTCGGCGTAGCGCAGCAGTGCGGCATCATGCGCGAACAGGAAGGGCGGTTCGCCGCCGGCGCAGACATGGGAGACGCCCTCTTGGATGCGGAAATCCGCGGGGTCGAACAGGGGTGTGTCGGTGTTCATGCCGCGAGCGCCCTCCCGAACACGGCGGGATCGACATTGCCGCCGCTGACGACGATGCCGACCACCTTGCCCTTGGCGTCAAACTTGCCGGCCAGCAGGGCGGCCAGGCAGACCGCGCCGCCCGGTTCCACCACCAGCTTCAAATGGCTGAAGGCGAAGGCGATGGCGGCCAGAACCTCCGTGTCGCTCACCGCGAGCCCGCCGGCCAGGCGATGCTGGTTGACCTCGAAGGTCAGTTTCCCCGGCATTTTCGACAGCAGCGCGTCGCACAGCATCGATCCCCCCGGCGCATTGCCGAGGCGCGAGCCGCTGACCAAAGAGCGGGCGGTGTCGTCCCAGTCCTCCGGCTCCACCGCGTAGACCTGCGTGCTCGGCGAGGCGCCCTCGATGCCCAGCGCGCAGCCGGCCACCAGCCCGCCGCCGCCGGTGCAGACCAGCAGGGCATCCATGGTGAGGCCGGCGGCCTTGGCGTCTTCCGCGAGTTCGAGCGCGAGGGTGCCCTGGCCGGCGATCACGTCGATATGGTCGAAGGGCGGCACCATCACGGCGCCGGTGCGTTCGGCATGGGCACGGGTGAGGGCCTCGCGGTCGTCGCTGACGCGGTCGTAATGCACGATCTCCGCACCCCAGCGCCGCGTGCTCTCCACTTTGATGCGCGGCGCGTCGGCGGGCATGAACACGGTGGCCCGCGCGCCGACCGAGGCGGCGGCGCAGGCGGTGGCCTGGCCGTGATTGCCGGAGGAGTGGGTGACCACCCCCGCCCGGCGCTCAGCCTCGTTGAGTTTGAGGATGGCGTTGGTGGCGCCGCGGAGCTTGAAGCTGCCGGTGCGTTGCAGCGGCTCGGGCTTGATGAGGATGGTGCCGCCGGTGAGATCATCGAGCAGGCGGTGGCGCATCATCGGGGTGCGCACGATGTGCGGGGTGATGCGGGCGCGGGCGTCGAGCACGTCCTGGTGGGTGGGGATCTGCATGGCGGTCCTCCTCAGCGCGGACGCGGCAGCACGACGACGGGATCGCCGCTCGTGCTGTTCTCCGCCCCGCCGGTGACACGATAGAGCCGAAACCCCTCGGCCGTCATCCCGTGGCGGGCGCGATCGATGGTGGTGGCCAGTGAAATATCGGCCCAGCCCTCCGGCGAGGCCTCGTCGCGTCGGGTGGAGCGGACCAGCAGCCCGACGCGGCCGGCGATAGGGGCCGGGGGCAGGGTGAAATAGCGCCAGCGTGATTCCATCGCGTAGACCGGCGTGGTCGGCGGTAGCAGGCGGGCGAGCAAAGCGGCGTGGCCGTAATTGTCGGAGACCACGAAAATGGCGCCGGTTTTGGCGCGTTCAGTCTCGATATCGGCGGCGAGGCGCTCCCAGCCGCCGAGGCGGAGCAGCGTGGGGTCGAGGCGCATGGGCAAGGCGAGCGGGGCGATGGTGGCCTGGGTCCAGGCGAAGGCGGTCAGCGCGAGCCCGAGGGCGATGCCGGGCAGGGCGGCGCGGCGCCAGCCCGGGGCGAGGCCGGCGGCGGCGATGGCGGCGGCGGGGTAGATCACCGCCGGCCAGTTGGCCTGCACCCGGTCACCCAAGGCGTGTTCGAGGAAGAGCAGGGCGGGCAGGGCGGAGAGGGCGGCGAGGAGGGACCAGGCGGGGTCGCGATCGCGCAGGCGGCGGACGGCGAGCACCATGCCGGCGGCGCAGAGCACGGCGATCACGGGGGTGGCGAGGCCGAGTTGGCCGCCGATCAGCTCGCCGAGGAATTGCGGCGCGCGCGCGAGGTCGAACACCCCTGCGCGGCCGCCCTGCTTGGCGAAGCTCGCCCAGCCATGCAAGGCGTTCCAGGCCAGCACCGGGGCGAAGACCAGCACGGCGAACAGCCCGCCGAGCCAGGGGGCGGGGCGGCGTAGCCATAGGCGCATCGCGGGGACCCAGAGCACCCAGGCCAGCACGCCGATGCCGAGCAGCAGGCCGGTGTATTTGCTCGTCGCCGCCAGGCCGATCATCGCGCCGGCGACCAGCCACCATCGGGCGCGGCCGGTGGCGACCAGGCGGGCGAGGGCCCAGAGCGCGGCGGTCCAGAACAGCAGGACCGGGGTATCGGGCGTCATCGTCACCGCGCCGACGCCGAACAGCAGGGTGGCGTTGAGCAGGGCTGCGGCCAGGACCCCGGCGCGGCGGCCGGGCAGCAGATCCTCCCCGGCTTGGGCGAGCAGGAGCGAGCCGAGTGCCGCCGAGAGCGGGCCGAGCAGGCGGACGCCCAGGGCGCCATCGCCGAGCAAGGCGGTGCCCGCCCATATCCACACGGCGACCATCGGGGGGTGGTCGAGATAGCCAGGCGCGAGGTCGCGCGACCAGACCCAGTAATAGGCCTCGTCCGGCGAGAGCGGCATGGCGGCGGCGACGGCGAGGCGGGCGACAGTCAGTGCCGCCAGCGCGTAAGGCAGGAAGGAAGTGCTTCTTTTTGAAAAAAGAAGCAAAAACTTTTTGATCATTTGGCTGCGCCCGCTGGCGGGCGCCTATAATATTGCGATAGCGAAATATTATAGGCGCGGCCTCGCGACTCGCTCAGGCCGGGACTTCGCCTTCGTCGCCTGCGCAGATCGACGCTGGAGCGGGCGGGCGGGGTGATACGGGCCACAGGTGCGGCGCAGGCACGCGTCGGCCGCGCGGCGGCTGGGAGGGGCGCGGGCGGTTCGGCGCGGGGGGCGCGGCGCGGACGGGCGATTGTGGCGCGGCGCCGGCGCAGTTCGCCTGTCGGTTTGCCGGGGCGCGGGCGCGGAGGGGCGATGACCGAGGTGGCGGCGAGCGGCGCGGGGGACGGGGGCAGGGCGGCGAGGCGGTGCATGAGGGCGGCGAAATCCTGCCCGAGCTGATGCAGGCCCGCCCACATGGCGCGGCCGCCAGGGAGAAAGCGCCAGAACCAGGCCGGGCCGGCGATGGCGGCGATCAGCGCGCAGACAAGCTCCGCCAGACGGACCGCGGGATGCGGCTCGCCTTGGGTGGGCTCGGGGGATGTGGTTGCGCTGTTCATGACGCCATTTCTAGCAGGATGGATTTTTGGTGACGAGAAAGTTTTTATGAATAACTAAATTTTATCTCACGGCTGTGGCGAAAATGCCACAGCGTGGGTGCTTGAAGGGGAAGGGTGTTCTTTTTGTGAACAAAAAGAACCAAAAAAACTTTCTATTCCGCTCCTTGCCGTTGGCGTACGTAGGCGGGATGGTTGGGTGCGGTACACACCAAGCAGGTAAAAGTTTTTTGCTCCTTTTTTTCAATAAAGGAGAACTTCCTTCTTCGGCCTCAAAGCGGCACGCCCGCGAGGCTGCGGCTGGTGCGGATGGTTTGCAGGGTTTGCACGCGGGACACGTTGGCGGCGCCGGTGAGGCGGGTGGTGAGCTGGTTTTCGTGCGCGGTATCGCGGGCGACGAGTTTGATGAGGAAGTCACCGCCGCCGCGGATCATGTGGCATTCGCGCACTTCGGGCCAGCCGGCGACCAGGGCTTCGAAGGCGGAGAGCACGACCTCTTTCTGGCTTTCCAGGCCGACGATGGCGAAGAAGGTGATTTCCCAGCCCAGGGTCTGCGGGTCGGTATCGGCGTGGTAGCCGCGGATGATGCCGGCCTCCTCGAGGCGGCGCACGCGGCGCAGGCAGGGGGGGGCGGAGATGCCGGCGCGGCGGGCGAGCTCGACGTTGGTCATCCGCCCGTCCGCCTGTAATTCGGCGAGAATGCGCCGATCGATGGCATCAAGCGCGCTGGCGCCGGCGGGTTCGGGGGGCAGAGGCTTCATGCGGCTGGCTGGTCCTGGCGCGGGTTTGGGCGGCGTGCGGCCGCTTATGTCGGTTCTCTTGGGCTCCACGCAATATTATTGCACGCGGGGCGGGCTGCAAGGGCTGAGGGAAGGGTGTTCTTTTTGTGAACAAAAAGAACCGGAAAACTTTTCCCGACTTCGTTGCCGTTGGCTTGCCTCGCGGGATGGTTGGGAGCGGTACGCGGCAAAGGGATAAAAGTTTTTTGCTTCTTTTTTTCCAAAAAAGAAGCGCTTGCTTCCTTCTTCCCCCCCTTGCAATGGTCGCGGGCCAAATTTGTTGGATTCGTCTCTATGACCACCACCCATCGCCCGCGTGTTCTGATCATCGGGGCCGGCCCGGCCGGGTATACGGCGGCGATTTATGCTGCGCGGGCGGCGTTGCGGCCGATGTTGGTGGCGGGGTTGCAGCCGGGGGGGCAGCTTACCATCACCACGGATGTTGAGAATTATCCGGGGTTTGCCGAGACCATTCAGGGGCCTTGGCTGATGGAGCAGATGGAGGCGCAGGCGCGCCATGTCGGCACCGAGATTGTGTACGACATCATCACCTCGGTTGATTTCACGGCGCGGCCGTTTCGCTGCACGGGGGATTCGGGGGATGTGTATCTGGCGGATGCGGTGATCATCGCGACGGGGGCGCAGGCGCGGTGGCTTGGACTGCCGTCGGAGCAGCGGTTCCAGGGGTTTGGGGTTTCGGCGTGCGCGACGTGCGACGGGTTTTTCTTCCGGGGCAAGCGGGTGGCGGTGATTGGCGGCGGGAATACGGCGGTGGAGGAGGCGTTGTACCTGACGCATCATGCGGCGGCGGTGACGCTGGTGCATCGGCGGGACAGTTTCCGGGCGGAGAAGATTTTGCAGCAGCGGCTGTTCGCCAACCCGAAGGTGACGGTGGTGTGGGACAGCGTGGTGGAGGAGATCACGGGCAGCGAGGCGCCGCTTTCGGTGACGGGGGCGCGGCTGCGCAATGTGAAGACCGGGGCGCTGAGCGAGATCGCGGTGGATGGGGTGTTCGTGGCGATCGGGCATTCGCCGACGACGGAGGTGTTCAAGGGGCAGGTGGCGTGCGACTCGGACGGATATATCGTCACGACGCCCGGCAGCACCCGTACTTCGGTGCCTGGGGTGTTCGCGGCGGGGGATGTGCAGGATAAAATATGGCGCCAGGCGGTCACGGCAGCAGGAACTGGGTGCATGGCGGCGCTGGAAGTGGAAAAATGGTTGGCAGGACATGACGCCGACTCGATAAAGGCGGCAGAGTAGTTTTTAGCCGTGCGCCGCGGCCGGACATTTCCGGGCGGGTGAAGATCGGCGGGGGATGAAGGGCTGATGGACTGGGACAAGCTGCGCGTTTTCCACGCGGTGGCCGAAGCGGGCAGCTTCACGCATGCCGGCGATACGCTGAACCTCAGCCAGTCCGCGGTGTCGCGGCAGATCTCGGCGCTTGAGGAGACGCTCCAGGTGCCGCTGTTCCACCGCCATGCGCGCGGGCTGATCCTGACCGAGCAGGGGGAGAGCCTGAACCGCACGGTGCGCGAGGTGTTCGCCAAGCTGGCGATGACCGAGGCGCTGCTGACGGAGAGCAAGGAGAAGCCCGCCGGACGGCTGAAGATCACCACGACCGTGGGGTTCGGGGCGAAGTGGCTGGCGCCGCGGCTGAAGGATTTCCTGGATCAGTATCCGGATGTGCAGGTGCAACTGCTGCTGGATGACACGGATCTGGACCTGGCGATGCGCGAGGCGGATGTGGCGATCCGCATGCATCCGCCGCGGCAGCCGGACCTGGTGCAGCGGCATCTGACGGCGATCGAATGGCATGTGTGTGCGTCGGCCGAGTATCTCAAGCGCAACGGGACGCCGGTGCGGGCGGAGGAGCTGGACAACCACAAGCTGGTGTTGTTCGGCGATTACCGGCCGCCGGTGCAGGATATCAACTGGCTGGCCGAGGCCGGGCGGCGCCCGGGGAGCCCGCGGCGGGGGCTGCTGGAGGTCAACAGCCTGATGGCGATGACGCTGGCGGTGAAGGCCGGGCTCGGGATCGCGGCGTTGCCGGATTATCTCAATCCGGAGGATGAGGGGCTGGTGCGGATCATGACGGATGTGCGGGCGCCGAAGGTTGACGTGTTTTTCGTCTATCCTGAGGAGCTGCGGAATTCCAAGCGGGTGGCGGTGTTCCGCGACTTCCTGCTGGCGAAGTTGCAGCAGCGCGGGTAGCGCGCAACGAATTGGTTTGAAAATGGCGTCAACTCAATGGGTTGACGCCATTTTTATATGTGCTTTGTGATCTGTGATGCAGTTCGTTCATGGCTGGAATGGGGATAGCGCTCTGGTCGGGCGCGGGGGATTGGCATACTGTGCCGCAAGTGTTTACGGCGATGCGGCGGCTGGGACGCGCATCGCCAGCCTTCCTGCCTGAGGGCGGGAAACGGGGCCATTGGCCCCGACGTCTCCCAGACGTGAAGCCTCCCTATACCCTTGCCCCGCGGCGTGAGCCGCGGGGCTTTCTTTTTCTACAGTTCGCTCAGGATGGTCTCGGTATCGCTGCCGAGTTGCACGCTCGGGCGATACTCCGGCTGGGTGTTGCCGTGCATGCGCAGCGGGGATTCGGCGAGCACGATGCGGCCGTGCTCGGGGTGTTCGAACCAGCGCAGCGCGCCGCGGGCGTGGAGGTGGGGGTCGCTGATGACCTCCGGCAGGGCGCGAACCGGGGCGCTGGGCACGTGGTGGCGCATGATGCGGGCGAAGAGTTCGGCTTTGGTGAATTGCGCGGTGCGGGCGGCGATCAGCGCGTCGATCTTGTCCATGTCGGCGACGCGGTGCTTGTTGAGGGCGTAGTGCGGGTCGGCGCCGAGCCCGGGCATTTCGAGCGCCTTCATGAGCGAGGCGAAGTGTTTGTCGTTGCTGCACAAAATGGCGATGAAGCCGTCGGATGCGGGGTAGACGTTGTAGGGGCAGATGGACATGCCGCCGTGGCGGTTGCCGGTGCGGCCCATCGGCGGGCCGCCGGACTCGCTGAAGAGGGCGCCGAGATTGGAGGTGAGGGTGAAGTAGGCGGCCTCGAGCATGGCGATCTCCACCATCTGGCCGAGGCCGGAGCGCTCGCGCTCGAACAGGGCCGTCATCACGGCGCCGTAGACATGGGTGCCGGCGATGAAGTCACAGGCGGTGGAGCCGGATTTGACCGGCGGACCGTCGGGGAAGCCGGTGACGCCCATGATGCCGCTCATCGCCTGGATCGAAAGGTCCATCGCCGGGTAGTCGCGGTAGGGGCCGTCGATGCCGTAGCCGGAGGAGCAGGCGTAGATCAGGCGGGGGTTGGCGGCCTGGAGTTCCTCGTAGCCGAGGCCGAGGCGGGCCATGACGCCGGGGGTGAAATTCTCCACCAGGACGTCGGCGGTGGCGGCGAGTTTTTTGACCGCGGCGACGCCTTCGGGGGTTTTGAGGTCGAGCACCATGCTGCGCTTGTTGCCGTTGAGCATGGCGAAGGGGAGGGGGGAGCCGCCGGCGCGCTTGCGCAGATGCTCGCCGCCGGGGGGCTCGATCTTGATCACCTCGGCGCCGTTGCGGGCCATCAGGTAGGTGGCATAGGGGCCGTTATAGACCTGGGTGAGGTCGATCACCTTGATGCCGGACAGCGGCGGCGGGCGTTTGGCCCCGGCGGTTGCGGTGGTCACGTTTCCTGCACTCCTGTTCTTGGTGGCGCGAACGGTGCGGCCCGCCCGGAGGGGTGTCAAGACGGGCGGGATGCGGCAGAGTGGCGGCATGAGCGACATGACCCTACGCCCCATCGGCCACCTCACCACCCCCTGGACGACCATCAAGGAGTGCCCGCGCAACGGCCGCCAGCCCAATCCGGCGCCGGCATGCCAGGCGGTGCTGCTGCCGGAGTTCCATGACGGGCTGCTGCGGCTGGAGGGGTTCAGCCACGTCATCGTGCTCTACTGGCTTGGCCCGGCGGTGGCGCCCGAAATGCGCTTCACGCC
>CAIWAJ010000733.1:0-10137 GCA_903910565.1 uncultured Rhodospirillales bacterium | reverse complement strand
CTTCACCACCGCCGCCTCCCTGGTCACCCAGCTGCTCGAGGCCCGCGACGAGCGCCGCCTGCTCAGGCTCCAGCGCGAGCTGCAGGCGGTGAAGCTGCTGATCATCGATGAACTCGGCTACGTGCCGCTGTCGTCCACCGGCGCCGAACTGCTGTTCGAGACCTTCTCCCAGCGCTACGAACGCGGCTCCACCATCGTGACCTCCAACCTGCCGTTCGAGGACTGGACCTCGGTGCTCGGCTCCGAGCGCCTAACCGGCGCCCTGCTCGACCGCCTCACCCACCACGTCAGCATCCTCGCCATGAACGGCGACAGCTATCGCCTCAAACAATCCGCCCGCCGCCGACGCACCACCGCAAGGGAGGAGCAAAACCGGGCCACCACCGAACGCACCGATCCTGAGACCGGCGAAATCACCACTGCCTGATCCCAAACCCAGTCGGACTTCAACGAAAGGGGCCCGATCGGGCCCCTTGTCGTGTCACGCCAACGTATCATCACTGGCCTGCTTTTGCGCCGCCGCGCTGGCCTAGATTCCGACCGCCGTTGACATCACTGACGCGGTGGTGGTGGGGATGTAGGTGGTGGAGGCCGAGAGTGTCTGCAGGGCGTTGGCCTGCCCGGCCCAGACGTAGATGCTGTTGGTGTTGGCGGGTTGAGCGCCGTCACGATCTGATCACCGGCGAGCCGGACGACCAATGGGATAGGGCAAGAAGACCAGCGCCAAATTGTCCAGACAACAACGGTCGGGCCTCCACGCTCCTGTCAGACCGGATTTCCAGCGAGCGTGATGCCGCCATCCCGGCTTTCCGCGACGCGGTGGCAGGCAACCGCTCGATTGCCGCTGAGTGCCTGCAATTCGGGCGGGTGCAGGACGCAGCGGTCGATCGCGATCGGGCAGCGCGGATGAAAGCCGCAGCCCGACGGGACGCTGAACAGGCTGGGGACATCGCCGCGAATCAGCTCGCTCGGTCGCGCCCGTGCCGTGACGGGGTCGGCCACCGGCGCCGCCGCCGCGAGGCCGCGCGAATAGGGGTGCAGCGGGCGCGACCAGAGCTCGGTCGCCACGGCGCTCTCGACGATGCGGCCGAGATACATCACCAGAATGCGGTCGGCGATGTGCTCGACGACGGCGAGGTCGTGCGAGATGAACAGGTAGGAGTGGCCGAGTTCGGCCTGGAGGTCGACCAACAGGTTGATGACTTGGGCCTGCACCGACAAGTCCAAAGCCGAGACCGGCTCGTCGCAGATCAGCAGGTCGGGCTCCAGCACCAGGCCCCGGGCGATGCCGATGCGCTGGCGCTGGCCACCGGAGAATTCATGCGGATAGCGGTCGCGCATCGCCGGGGAGAGGCCGACACGAGCCATCATCGCATCGGCCCGGGCACGGCGCTCGGCGGCGGTGCCGATGCCGTGGACGATCAGCGGTTCCTCGATCAGGCGCCCCACTCCGATGCGCGGATTGAGCGAGCTGAAGGGGTCCTGGAACACCATCTGCATCCGGCGTGCGAATGGCCGCCGGGCGCGCCGCCCCAGGCTGCCAACCTCGGCGCCGTGGATGCGGATGCTGCCGGAGGTGGGGCGAAGCAATCCGACCAGGGTCTTGCCGAGCGTCGACTTGCCGCACCCGGACTCGCCGACAAGCCCGACGGTTTCGCCGCGTACGATCGTCAGGCTGACGTCATCGACGGCACGGATCGTTCCATTGCGCGTGCCGAAATGGGTCGACAGCGCGTCGACTTGCAACAGGTCAGTCATGGCTCGCCCACTCGCACACAAGCGACAAGGCGTCCGGTGACGCCCTGGCCCATGCTGTCATGGGGCGCCAGCGCGGGCATGGCGGTGCGGCAGGCGGCCTCGGTCCGTGGGCAGCGTGGTGCAAAGGCGCAGCCGGGCGGGAGGGCGTGCGGCGGCGGCACCGCCCCGGGGATCTCAACCAACCGCCGGCGAGGGGCGTGCGGCAGGCGCGGCCCGGGCCGGGCGCCGAACAGGCCGATCGTGTAGGGGTGGGCGGGGGCGGCGAGAACGTCCTGCACCGCGCCTTCCTCGATGATGCGGCCGGCGTACATGACGGCCACGCGATCGGCATGTTCGGCGACCAGGCCGAGATTATGGGTGATGAACAGCACGGCAAGTCCCAGGCGCGTGCGCAGATCCGCCAGCAGGGCGAGGATTTGCGACTGAATCGTCACATCCAGCGCGGTGGTCGGCTCATCGGCCACCAGCAGGGAGGGATCGCTGGCCAGCGCCATGGCGATCATCACCCGTTGGCGCATTCCGCCGGACAGGCGATGGGGATATTCCTGCAAGCGCAAGGCGGGATCAGGGAGGCCGACCAGGGCGAGGAGCTCGACCGCTCGCTGCCGTGCGGCACCGGCTCCGCATGCGGTATGCACGGCGACCGCCTCGGCGACCTGGCGTCCGATCGACAGCACCGGGTTGAGCGTGGACATCGGGTCCTGGAAGATCATTGCCATCCGGCGGCCGCGCAGCCGGCAAAGCGCTCGCTCGGGCAAACCCACCAGTTCCCGGCCCTCCAGGCGCACGGAACCGCCGGTGATGCTGCAGGGCGGTTCGGGCAGGAGTTGGAGCACCGACAGCGCGGTCATCGATTTTCCGCAGCCGGACTCGCCGACCAGGGCCAAGGTCTCGCCGCGCGCGATCTCGAAGGAGACGCCGCGGACCACCGGCGTGCGGATGCCCTCGCGGATGATCGAGGTCTGCAGATCCCGGACTGCGAGAACGGCCGCGCTCACTCAATCCGCTCCCAGGCGCGGGTTGAGCGCGTCGTTTAGCCCGTCGCCGATCAGGTTGAGCGACAGCACGGTGACCAGGATCGCCACACCGGGCAGCGCGACCATGTACCAGGCGGAGCGCAGGGCCTCGCGGCCGATGCTTATCATTGTGCCCCAGCTCATCACGTTGGGGTCGGACAGGCCCAGGAAGGCAAGACCGGCTTCGGTCAGCACCGCGGTGGCCACCATCACCGAGGCGATGACGATGATCGGCGCCAGGCAGTTCGGCAGGACCTGAGTGAGGATGATCCGCCGATCAGTCATGCCGATGACGATGCAGGACTGTACGAATTCCGTGCGGCGCAGGCGTAGGGCCTCGCCGCGAACTAGGCGGGCCACCGCCGGCCAGGACACCACGGCAATGGCGAGGATCACCGTGGCGATCGACGGCCGGAAGACGGCAACGAGGACGATCACGAACAGGAAGGGAGGGATGGTCTGGAATACCTCGGTGATTCGCATCAAGATAGCATCCATCCAGCCGCCGAGATAGCCGGCAAGGGCACCCATGCCGGTGCCGATCACCACGGCCGCGCACGTCGCGGCCAGGCCGATCGACAGCGAGACGCGCGCCCCGTGCGCCAGCCCAGAGAAGATGTCGCGGCCAAGGACGTCGGTGCCCAGCCGATGGGCGGGGTCCTCGCCCGGCCACAGGAACGGTGCGCCCGCCATGTCCCATGGCCCGAACGGTGCCAGCAGCGGTGCTGCGGCGGCAATCGTCCCGATCGCGCACAGCAGCAACAGGCCACCCAGCGCCGGGCGGTTTCGCCGGTAGCGCCACCAGAAGCCGCGCCTGGCGGCGGCTTCGGCCGCGGGGGGGCTATGAGAGCTCAATGCGTGGGTCGAGCCAGGCATAGAGCAGGTCGACCAGGAAATTGATGGTGACCACCATGATCGTGCTCAGCAGCAGGATGCCGAGCAGCAGGTTGAGGTCGCGCTGGAAGACCGCCTCGAAGGCCAGACGGCCGATGCCGGGCCAGGCGAAGACGGTCTCCACCAGGATGGCGCCGCCCATCATGTGCCCGACCTGCACGCCGACGAGGGTGACGATCGGCAGTACGGCGTTCGGCAGGGCGTGGCGGCGGGCGGCCTGGCCGCGGGTGAGGCCCTTGGCGCGGGCGGCGCCGATGTAGTCAAGGCGCAGCACCTCCAGCATCGCGGCGCGCATGATCCGCGCATACAGCGCGACATAGAACAGCGACAGGGCAAGAACCGGCATGACCATATGCCGCGCCACGTCCAGCACGGCGGCGATGCCGGAGGCCGAGCCGCCGATCGTGGCCATCCCGCTGCTGGGCAGCCAGCCCAGCTCGATGGTGAAGAGCACGATCATCATCAGGCCGATCCAGAACACCGGGGTGGCATAGAACACTAGGGCTAGCACCGAGATGACCCGATCGATGGCGGTGTTCACGAAGCGCGCGGCAGTGACGCCGAAGACCACGCCAAGCAGGACCGCCAGGCCGATTGCCGCGGCCATCAGCAGCAGGGTGGCCGGAAGCCGGTCGAGGATCAGGGTGGCGACCGGCATGTTGTGTCGGAACGAGAAGCCCAGGTCGAGCTGGACGACGCGCCAGAGATAGCTCAGCAGCTGGACCGGCAGCGGCTGGTCCAGACCGAACTTGCGCCGGAGATCGTCGAGATAGGCGCGGTCGGTGGCGTTGGACTCGCCGGCCAGCACATCGACGAGGTCGCCGGGCATCAGGTGAAGCAGCACGAAGTTCACCATCGCGATGGCCAGCGCAACCAGGATCGTCTGTGGCAGGCGCCGCGCCGTGTAGCGTCCCAGCCGGTTCATGCCGACTGGCCGGAGTCGGCGCGACGCGCGGCGGCCTGGCCGATGGGCGCCCTGGTTCGGCGGATCACGCGTGTGCCCCGGCTCGCGCGTCAATCCTGGAGATAGACATCGGCGAAGTTCGCGTGGATGCCGTCGGCGGTGAGCGTGTGGTTGCGCACCCGCTTGTTGTACAGCGTCACCATGTCGAGATGGGTCAGCGGGATATAGGGCAGGTCGGTCATCGCCAGTTTCTGCATGTCGGCGAAGGCGGCCTTGCGTAGGGCCTCGTCGGGCTCGGCCTGGACGATCTGGAGCAGGCGGTCCATCTCGGGGCTGAGATACTTCGCGCCGTTCGAGAAGGCCACGCCGGGCTGGAAGTTCTTCGACCAGTAGAAGCGCTGCACACCGATCACGGGATCGGAGGCGTTGTTGGCGAAGAAGGTGATCAGGTCGAAGTCGCGGTCGGCATAGACCCGCTTTGCCCAGGTCGCGTAGTCCTGGTTGCGGATCTCGACTTCCACCCCGATCCGGCCGAGCGCCTGTTTGAGGTATTCGCCCAGCCGCACGAATTGTTCGCCGAACGGCAGGTAGTCGTGGGTGATCTTGAACCGCACGCCATTGGCCCGGCGCGGGTAGCCGGCGGCGTCGAGAAGCTGCTCGGCCTTGGCGATATCGAGCGGATAGGCCGGCACATCGGACGAATAGGATTTCACCAGGCCGTGGTGGATTGGGCCGGTCGCCGGCTTGCCATAGCCGAACCAGATCAGCCGGTTCACTAGGCTGCGGTCGATGGCGTGCGCGAAGGCTTGGCGGACGCGCACATCCTTGAACGGCTCGCGCTCCAGGTTGAAGCCGACATAGCTGACGATGGCGAGATACTCGTATCCCCGGGTCTCGACGGCCAAGTAGGGCAGCGCCTCCAGCCGCTTCACGTCGTTCAGCGGCACGATGCTCATGCCGACGAGATCGGCTTCCTTGGCCTCCAACGCCGCGGCGCGGCCGCCGGCATCGGGGATGATGCGAAAGATGATCCGGTCCAGGTACGGCTTGGGCTGGTCCCAGTAGTCGGGATTGCGCTCCAGGATGATGTGGCTGCCCTTCTTCCACTCGACGAACTTGAAGGGGCCGGTGCCGATCGGGGCATTGTTCGCGGCGTTGGTCTGCGGGTCGGTGCCGTCGTAGATGTGCTTCGGCACGATCTGCGATTCCATCGAGGCCAGCGCATACATGATGTAGGGCGCGGGCGAGGAGAGCTGCAGGATCGCGGTATTGGCGTCTGGCGTCAGGACATCGGTGACATTGGCGAATGTGGCCCGGCCGCGGCCATGGGCCACCTTCCACACCTTCAGCAGCGAATAGGCGACATCGGCGGAGGTAAAATCCTTGCCGTCATGCCACTTCACGCCCGGGCGCAGGTTGAACCGGATCGACTTGCCGTCGTCGCCGACCTGCCAGCTCAGCGCGAGCTGCGGCTTCAGGTTGAAGTCGAAATCATAGGTCACCAGCCCGTCGAACATCTTCGGCGACACCTGGGCGGTGGGTCCGGCGGTATGAACGGCGCTGGTCAGCAGCGGGGGTTCGGGGAAGACGACGTAGGTGAGCGTGCCGCCCCGCTTGGCGGCGGGCTGGGCCCAGGTCGGAGTCGACGAAAGCCAGATTCCCGCAGCCACGACCATCGCTGCGGCAAGCCACCCGAAGTTGCGCCGAGACATGCTTGGCATCGGTCTTCCCCCAATTCGCGGCGTCGAACTGCCGCAGCAGTCGCGGTTGCATTGAGCCGACGAGACGCCATGTCCAGAAAACCAAGAGCGGCGAGCAACCAGGCGGCAGGCAACCATCCTCGGGTGGATCGGCCCATCAAGTCAAGCGCGGAAACAGCGAAGCCGGCGGTGTGGCGCCGGGTTCCATGCACTGGCGCGACTGGCCGGGTTGGGCAATGCTGGTGGCACCACCATCGTCTGCCCGGGAGCCGGCCCATGACCGACACTGCCATCGGATTGCCTGCGCTCGAACGCCGGATTGCCAAGGACCTGGAGATCCTTGCCTATCCCAACAAGCCGTGGGTACGTCCGGTCCCGCATCGGTCGGGGCGGCAAGTGTATGATGCGGTCATCGTCGGCGCCGGCCAGGGCGGGTTGGGCACCGCGTTCGGATTGCTGCGCGAGCACGTCCGCAACATCCTGGTGATCGACGCGCGGGACGATGGCGAGGAAGGTCCCTGGATGACCTATGCGCGCATGCCGACCCTGCGCACGGTCAAGGAACTGATCGGACCGGACAACGACCAGGCGGGGGTGACGTTCCGATCCTGGTATGAGGCGCAGCATGGCGCGGCCGGGTGGGACGCCTTGGTGCGGGTGCCCCGCGAGGCATGGATGGACTACCTTCGCTGGTTCCGGCGCGTCCTCTGCGTTCCGGTGCGCAACGGCACCCGCGTTGTGGACATCGCGCCCGATGACGGGTTGATCCGCGTCGAGGTTGCGTGCGCGGGGGGCGGCGACGTGCTGCTGGCGCGCAAGGTCGTGATGCAGACGGGGTTGGAAGGCAGCGGCGAACCCGCCATGCCGACGGGATTGTGGGAGCATCTGCCGCGCCACCTCTGGGCGCACACGTCGGATCGCGATATCGACTGGGCGCGCCTGAAGGGCGGCCGTGTTGGGGTTCTCGGTGCCGGTGCCTCCGCCTTTGACAATGCCATCGTGGCCGCCGAGCACGGTGCCGCGTCCGTTGACGTGTTTGCGCGGCGCGAGGAACTGCCGCGCGTCAACTTCATGCGCGGCATCGAGTTCACCGGGTTCTTCCGTCATTTCGGCGACCTCGACGACCTCGATCGCTGGCGGTTCATGCGCCGGGTGTATTCGCTGCAGGTCCCGCCGCCGCCCGACACCTATGCCCGCGCGATTGCCGCACCCGGTCTGCGGTTCCATCCCGGCTGTCCGTGGCGCGCGACCCGGCCCTCGGGCAAGGCGGTGATGGTGGAGACCGCGCTGGGGTCGTTCGAATTCGACCGGATCGTCTTTGGCACCGGCTTCTCGCAGGATGTCTCGCTGCGGCCGGAACTGGCCACGATTCTCGGCGTCGCGGCACGGTGGCGCGACCGCTTTGTCCCGCCAGCCGGCGAGGATGACCCGGTGCTGGCGCGCCAGCCCTATCTCGGCCGCAGCTATGAGTTCACCGAGCGCGAGCCGGGTGCCGCGCCGTGGCTGCGCCATGTCCGGTTCTGCAGCAGCGGCAGTTGGGTCAGCATGGGACCCACGATGGCGGGCTTGAACGGCATGAAGTTCGGCCTGGGCCGGTTGGTAGCCGGATTGTGCCGCGACCTGTTTCGCGAGGATGCCGCGTGGCACTATGAAAGCTACCTAGCCTATGACACGCCGGAGCTCACCGCGGCGATGCCGAGCCGCTCCGGGGGGGGCGGTTGATGTCCCGCCGCCCATCGGCCTGACCTTGGGTGCCGATGGATCGAACACGCCGATAATCGCCAGCCCATCCTGTCGCGGCGCACGCGGCGGCGGACGGATGCGGATGGGATGAGGGGAGCCTCGATGAGGACATTCGCGTGTGACCTGAAGCGGCCGGAAGGTCCGGTGGCACTGCCGGACGGCAGCTTCCTGGTCGTCGAGGGCGGGCGCGGAACTGTCACGCAGATCCTTCCCGGCGGCGCAACGCCGCCCATCATCGCCACGCCGGGCGAGCAACGCCTGGAGCGCGCCGAGCGTGACGGAACCGAGCACGCCGTCGGTGGCGATATCGGGATAGTCAACGCCCCCGCGGTTGAGCGCGTTCAACGCCCGTTGCAGGAAGCCAATCCCGACCGGCGGGCCCATGTTGACGCCGATGTCGAGCAGGCGAACCGCGAGGGCCTGATCGATCGTCGCCAACCGGTCGAGGCCCAGCCCGGTCCAGTAGCGCTGCCGGTAGATGGCAACCGCGGTGTCCCGCGGCATGTCCGCCATCAGCCCAGCATAGCCCACCGCTCGGGCCGTGGCAGTGGTGATCCCCCACATGGTCTCGCCACCACGATCAGCCGGGTCGTTGCTGTAGCGCCCTTCCCGGCCGATCACCGCGTCAATTGCCGTTATAACTGCGTCCATGTCCGTCAGATCGTCGGCAGCAGTTCGAAGATCAGCTGTCCGGCACCGACCGCGGTCTGGCCGGTCTGGGCGATGCGGACATAGAGCGTGCCGGCCGGCAGCGGGGTGAAGGCGGCGGTGCTGGCGTCCACCAAGGTCAGCGCCCGCGAAGCGATCGCCTTGATGTCGGTCGCCGCGACGATATCGACGCCGCCGACGGTAGTGCCGACCTGCACGGTGACGGTGGTGCCGGTATAGGCCACAGTAGTGCGCTCGGAGATACGCAGCAGATGCCCGGCCGGCACAATGAGGGTCAGGTCGGTGCTGGCTGCCGCGGTCGGCACCAGCGAGACCACGCGGGCGGCAATCGAACCGGGCGTAAGCGCCGCCTGGCCGTCAATCCAGATACGCACAATGCTGTCCGACGTCGCCGCCACCACGGTGGCCGCGCCAATGGGGAAGTTGCCGTTCGAGGTGGTGGTGACACGCCGGTTGGTGTTGTCCCAGAACACCCGGGCGCCCTGGGCGATGGCCAGCGCCGGTTCCTTGGTGAGGTCGAACACGCCCTTGGTCTGGATTTCGAGACCGGCGCTGATGGCGGCGTCGAAGGCGGCAACACCGAACAGGCCGCCGACCAGGACACCCTGGCCGGAGGTGACGGCATAGGGGGCGGTCACGTTGATGCTGTCGCCGGGCTGGACGAAGTTCTTCATGGTGAGGAAGTCTCCCTGGACTCAGCAAGGGCACCCGGAGGCGCCCTTGCTGCGATGCTCGATAGTGAAGATCAGATGCCCGGATTGAACCAGGCGCCGCGCCAGTCGATGCCGCCGACCCCGAAGTCGAAGATGACGGAGACCTCGACGCCATCGACCCCGGAGACCGGGCCGGTGGTGACCTGCGGTCCCTCGGCGCCATTGAGGTAGCCGTAGACATAGACCGGCGCGGCGAAGGGATCGGAGAACAGATACCAGCGGTTCGAGGGGATCAGCGGTTCCACCAGCGGCTGGACGAAGCCCGCATAGACGTTGGCGTTGCCGGTCTGCGTCGCCGCCACGTTCACCTGCGCCCCTTTCATGAACACCACACGGCGGGCGGGATGCACGGCGGACAGGGCGTCCAGGATATCCTTCAAATACGGCGTTCGCGCCGTGCGCCACGGGCCAGGCTCCGACGAGGCCCGGGTGCTCAGCACTCGATGCTGGTCGGCCCATTGGCTGACGGTGAGTTGCGGCGGCGGGCGCAGCATTGCGCCGGCACGACGCCGGACATGCTCAGCCTGTTGATTTCCGTTGAGATCTGACCCGGGAAGGTCGGAATTTTCCACTGAGAATTGACCCATGTTTGAACCTCCCCCCACTGCGAACGGCGGGGGAACATGGAGTGATCGACATGGCGTTGTAGAGCTTGATCCGGCGCTGGGCGCTTCGGAATCAGCTATCGATCCGCGCGATTTCGCGGCGCACGGGCCTATCGCGGAATACCATCCGCAAAT
>CAIWAJ010000732.1:0-7879 GCA_903910565.1 uncultured Rhodospirillales bacterium | reverse complement strand
TCTACGTCACCGAGCGCGCCGTCTTCCGCCTCACCTCGGGCGGTGTCACCCTCGTCGAGGTCGCCCCCGGCGTCGATGCGGCAGCGGACGTGATCGCCCGCATGGGCTTCGCGCCGCATATGCCTGCAGCGCCCACGCCCATGAAACTCCAGCATTTCCAGCCCTGAGGCCCCGCCATGAAACCCACCCGCATCGCCGTCATCGGCGCCGGCCTCATTGGCCGCAAACACATCGCCGTGCTGCGCGCCGGCCGTCCTGACTACACCCTGGCCGGCGTCGCCGACCCCTCGCCCGCGGCGATGAAGGAGGCCGCCGAGCTCGGCTATCCCTGCTACCCCACCATCGCGGCGATGCTCGACGCCGAGAAACCCGATGGCGCCGTCGTCGCGGTGCCCAATCAGGCCCATGTCTCGGCCGGGCTCGAATGCGTCGAACGCGGGGTCGCCGTCCTGGTGGAGAAACCCTTCGCCGACACGCTCGCCGAGGGCAAGCGCCTGGTGGAGACTGCCGAGCGGGCAGGGGTGCCGACCCTCACCGGCCACCACCGCCGCCACAACGGCATCATGCGCCGCGCCGCCGAGGTGATCGCCTCGGGCGGTCTCGGCCGCATCGTCGCGGTGAACGGCTTGTGGCTGAGCCGCAAGCCCGAGGACTATTTCAACGTCTCCTGGCGGCGCGAGCCGGGCGGCGGCCCGGTGCTGATCAACGCCATCCATGATATCGACTGCCTTCGCATGCTGTGCGGCGACGTGGTCAGCGTGCGCGCCGCCACCTCCGGCGCCACGCGCGGTTTCGCGGTGGAGGATACCGCCGCCGCCGTGCTCACCTTCGCCAACGGCGCCGTCGGCACCCTGCTGGTCTCCGACGTCGCTGCCGGCCCCTGGTCCTGGGAATGGGGTTCGCGGGAAAATCCGCTGCGGCCCTTCGAGCCGGAAAACTGCTACATCATCGCCGGCACCCGCGGCTCCCTCGCGGTCCCCTCCCTGCAATTCCGCTGGTACGAGCCGGGCCGCGAGAACTGGGACCTGGAGATGACCCAGCAGCGCCTGCATGTCGCACTCGAGGACGCCTATTTCGAGCAGATGCGCAACTTCGCCGCCGTGATCCGCCGCGAGGAGGCCCCGCGCATTTCCGGCCGCGGTGGGCTCGAAACCCTGGCCACCACGCTCGCCATCACCGAGGCCGGCCGCGCCGGCGGCACCGTCACCATCGCCGACATGTTGAAGTAGGAGACTCCGATGAGCACCAAGCGCGCCTGCGTCGTCGGCTGGCCGGCCAAGCATTCCCGCTCGCCCAAGCTGCACGGCTACTGGATCAAGACATACAATCTCGACGCGAGCTACGGAATCGAGGAAATCCCCGCCGAGGGGTTCAAGGACTTCATTACCAACCTCGCCGGCCACAACTACGTCGGCTGCAACGTCACCATGCCGCATAAGGACATGGCGCTCGCCCTCTCCCAGCCCGATGCGCGGGCCACCGCGGTCGGCGCCGCCAACACGCTCTACCTCGATGGCGGCACGCTCCGCGCGACCAACACCGACGTCGAGGGCTTCATCGGCGCGCTGGATGCCGCCAATCCCGGCTGGGACAGCAGCACCAGGGAAGCCATCGTCATGGGCGCCGGCGGCGCCGGTCGGGCGGTGGTCTACGGACTGATCGAACGCGGCCTGACCAGCATCCACCTCGTCAACCGTAGCCTCGACAAGGCGGAGGCGTTGCGCGCCCGCTTCGGTGACGTGGTGAAACCGGCCCCCTGGTCGGCGCTGCCGGAGCTTCTCAATGGCGCCACACTGTTGGCCAACGCGACATCACTGGGCATGAAAGGGCAGGGGGTGCTGGAGATCGATCTCGCACCTATGGCGGCCGGCGCCACGGTGGCCGATATCGTCTACGTGCCGCTGAAGACCGACCTGCTCGCCCAGGCCGAGGCGCGCGGGCTCAAGACCTCGAATGGGCTCGACATGCTGCTGCACCAGGCCGTTCGCGGCTTTGAGCTGTGGTTCGGCGTGCGGCCGGTGGTGACCAAGGAGTTGTTCGAGCTGCTCGCGGCGGATATCGAGGGCCGCTGAGCGGGCGCGTGCCGGGGCGGCATGCCGAGCCCGAGCCAGGCCGCCGCCCGCCATGTGCCCACGCGTCTTCTCCGCCCGCGCGCCGCGCGCCCGGACGGGTCTACAGGCCCTGCCATGCAGCCGGTACATCGGACCACCGGCAGGGACGGGTCACGCGGGGCCGCCATCGGCTCGCCCGGCCGCATGCCCAGCCCACGCGAGAAGAATTGCGCCACGCGCCGCGCCAGAGCGCGCCGTCCGGCATCGTTGACGCAGCGCGCGACCGTGGCCGCCATGCCGGCGCTGCGGGGATCCTCCCAGAAAGCGGGATCGCTGAGGGCGGCGCGCACCCGCGCCATGTCCGCCTCTGCCCGTTCAAGCCGCGCGCGATGCCGGTGCCCCTCTTTCAGTGTGGCAAGCCGCGCCCGAAGCTGCGCCTGACGCATCGCCACCATCCCGACCAGCATCAATGCCACGCGCAGCACGAGGCGGCGCAGCAGGATGTGCAGGAGTGCGGAGACGGGCGGCATATGTCAGGGTCCTCGGCTGGGGTGAGTGATGCCCGGTATTATCCGCGTTTGAGGTAAAAAGTCAAGAACAAAATTCGAACAAAGGTAATTTATCAGGATTCGTCCTTCGCCGGCCACAGGTCCTGGTGCTGCCGGAGCCATTCGACATAGGCGCCCACCCCCACCGCCAGCGAGACGGAGGGGGTGAAGCCGGTGTCAGCGGCGAGCCGGTTGCCCGCGAGCGGAGCGCGCAGCGCGGTGTAGCGCGTCCATGGCTCGGTGCCCGGCCCGAGATCGAGCACCGCCCCCGGGCAGGCGGCCCTCACCGCTGCGGCGACCGCTGCGGCGGGGAAATTCACGCCATGGCCGAGGTGATACATCCCGTGCCGCAGCGTTTCGGCCGCGACGGCCGCGAGCAGCCCGGCGGCGACGTCGCTGACATGGGTGAAGCTCGCGGCGAAGTCCCCGCCGCTCTCCTGGATCGCCTCACCGCGGAGGGCGCGCAACGCGAAGGAGGGGATCGGCCCCCGCGCTGGGGAAAGGCTGACCACCGGGGGACCGTAGACCCAGGATATCCGGATTGCGGCGGCGGAGAGCGCGAATTCCCGCCGGTACATCTCCACCATCTGTTCGGCCACCACCTTGGTGGTGCCGTAGACATTGCCGGGCTGCGGCGGCTCATCCTCCAGGATGGGTGTCACCAGGTCGGCGCGGCGCTGGAACACCGAGCCGGTGCTGACCAGCAGGAAGCGCCGCCAGCCATGAGCCTTCGCCGCATCAAGCAAAGCGACGGTGGCGCCGCAATTGGTGGCGAAGGCGGCTGGCGGATTGGGCCGGGCGTAGACCTCGTTGGAGATGGCGGCGGCATGGATGCAGGCATCGATCGGCGTCGCGGCGGCGAACGCCGCCACGGCGGTGGCATCATCGAGGTCGAGGTGATGCCAGGTGACGCCCGGCGCCTGGCCATCCGGCGGCGCCGTGCCGCGGTGCAGCGCGATCACCGCCAGCCCCTGGGCCGCGGCCTGCCGCACCAATTCCCGCCCGACATGCCCGGCCGCGCCGGTGATCAGCAGGGTCATCGCGCCCGCTCCCCTGTTGATATCCGCCCGCCGTGAGGCCATTGGCGCGCCCTGAAGGACTCGAACCTTCGACCCACAGCTTAGAAGGCTGTTGCTCTATCCACCTGAGCTAAGGGCGCGTCGGGGGAGAGTGTGCCATGAAACGCGATGGCCTTCGAGAGCGTCCTGGCGTGGTGTGCACGATCCATGCGCCTCGCGCATGCAAGAGTCCGCCCCGGCGGCGGCGCCTGATGCGTTGACCCACCGGTTGCGAGGTCTAGGCTGATGGCGAATACACGGGAGCCTCGAATTGCGCCATTTGACCATTGCCGCCTGTATCGGCGCCTGTATCGCCATTGCCGGCTGCGACGTCGTCGGCCCCAATTACACGGCCCCGGAGGCAAGTTTGCCGAAGGGGCTCAATCTGCCGGTGCCGACTGCCAAGCGCAGCGTTGCGGTGGCCGAGCAGGTCGATCCGATGTGGTGGAAGATTTTCGGTGATCCGCAGCTGACCGCGCTGGAGCAGCGGCTGTCCGAATCCAACCTCGACCTCCGGGTCGCCGCGACACGGCTGGCCCAGGCGCGGGCGCAACTCGGGTTCGTCTCGACCGCCGGCCTGCCGACGTCGCAGGTCAAGGGCTCCTACACCAACAGCAATGGCAGCGCGCTCGGGCCGAGTGCGCTGCCGGTGCATAGTTCGGCCAGCGCGCCTGGCGCCGGGCAATCGCATGTGCTGCCGAATTCCGACCTGTTTCTGCCGCATGACGTGTTCCAGTACGGGTTCGATGTCGGCTGGGAGGTCGATTTATGGGGCCGGGTGGCGCGGCTGATCGAGTCCAGCACCGCCCAGGTGCAGGCCAGCGAATATGCCCGCCACGAGATCGAGGTGACGGCCAGTGCCGAATTGGCGCGGGACTACGTGATGCTGCGGGGGATCCAGCTCAAGCTCAAGATCGCCCGCGACAGCCTCGCTGCGGCCAATAAGAGCCTGGCCCTGACCCGCGACCGCGCCGCCGGCGGGGTGACGACCGATCTCGACGTCGCCAATGCCGCCGCCACGGTGGAGACCATTGCGGCGAGCCTGCCGGCGTTCGAGGCACGGCGGGACGAATTGGCCAACGCTATTGCGTTTCTGCTGGGTGCGCAGCCGCGTGCGCTCGAGGCCGAGCTTGCCGCGCCGCGCGCGGTGCCACCGGTGCCGCCGCGGGTGCCGGTCGGCATTCCCTCCGAACTTGCCCTGCGCCGGCCGGATATAAGGCGCGCCGAGGCGCAGCTTCATGCCGCCACCGCCGATATCGGGGTCGCCACGGCGGATTTCTACCCGCGCGTGGTGCTGGCCGGCTCGGGGGCGATGCAGGCGCTGCAATTCCATGACCTCTTCAACTCCCTGGCCGCCACCTATTCGTTCGGGCCGAGCATCTCGCTGCCAATCTTCGATGGCGGGCGGGTGAAGCGGACGGTCGAATTGCGCGAGGCGCAGCAGAAGGAGGCGGCGGTGGTCTGGCAGCGCACCGTGCTGGTGGCGCTGCATGACGTGGATAATGCGCTGACCAGCTACGATGCCGAGCAACGCCGCCACGACCGGCTGGAGGCGGCGGCGGCGGCCAACCGGCGCGCGCTCGCGCTGGCGCGGTCACGCTATGAACAGGGGGTGGCTGACTTCCTGCAGGTGCTGGTGGCCGAGCGCGCGCTGCTAGCCGCCGAGCAGGATCTGGCGGACAGCCAGACCACGATCAGCACCAACCTGGTGCAGCTTTATAAGGCGCTCGGCGGCGGTTGGGACAGCGCCGCGGCCCCGTGATCGGGTTTACATCGCCTTAACGGCCGGCATGGTCGAACTCCCGGGATATCAGGGGATTCCCATGCCTGCCGACTCCACCGACCGCCGCATCGCCATCGCGCTGTTCGCTGCCCTGTGGGCAACCTATGCCCTGATCGGGCCCGGCTTCATGGTGCTGAACCCCAATACGGTCAGCCGGATGGGCTACATCTTCGCGCTGCTGCACGAGCATGTTGCCAATATCGACACGCTGTCCGCATTCACGGTCGACAAGGCCGAACTGGCCGGACATTTCTATATGGACAAGGCGCCGGGCCTGTCGCTGCTCGCTTTGCCCGTGGTCGCCATGTACGACGGGCTGGTCACGCTGACCGGCGGCTCCACCGTGCTGGTCGTCGATGGCAACCTCTCGCTGCACTACATTCTCGCGAGCACCCTGGCGGTGCTGATGACGACGGCGCCGCTGACGGCCGCCGGTGGCGGGGCAGTGTTCGTCGCGGCGCGGCGTTTCGGCGCGACACGGGTGGCGGCGGGGTTTGCGTCCGTGCTGTTCGGCCTGTGCACGCCGGCTTTCGGCTGGGCGACGGCATTTTTCGGCCATGCCGCGGCCGCGGGCTGCTTGATGCTCGGGGTCGTCGCGGTGCTGGCGGCCTCTGACCGCGCCGGCACGCCGCACCCGCTACGCGCTGGTGTGCTCGCCGGCGCCGTGCTGGCGCTGTCGGTGGTGATCGAGTTCCCGACCGCGCTGGCGGCGGGGCTGATCGGGATGATGGGCGTGGTGCGCCTCCTGCGGCGCGGCGCGCTGGGCTACACGCTGCGGTGCCTTGCCGGCGTGGCGCTTGGTGCGGCGATCGCTGGCCTGCCGCTGCTGATCTACAATGCGATGGTATTCGGCGCGCCGTTTGCACTGGGTTATGGCCATGTCGTCGGGTTCGAGGGGATGCAGCGGGGCTTTTTCGGCATCGCATTGCCCGACCCCGCGGTGGCCGCCGCCCTGCTGCTCGGAAGCAAGCGTGGGTTGCTGTGGGTCTCACCGGTGCTGGCGCTGGCGCCGGTGGCGTGGTGGGCGGCGCGGAACTGGGCGCCGGAGGTGCTGGTCTGCGTGATCGGCATTCCCCTCGCACTCCTGGCGATCAATGCCGGCTACGCCTATTGGGACGGAGGCGCCTCGACCGGGCCGCGCCATCTGGTGCCGGCGCTGCCGTTCCTGGTGCTCGCCTTCGCGCCGCTGTGGGATCGCTCGAGGACAGCCGGTCGTGCGATACTGGTGACGCTGGCAGTGGCGAGCCTGGCGATCTCCGTGCTGTGCGCGGTGACCGCGATGGGGGCGCCGGTGTGGGAGGACAACCCGCTGCCGGATTATATCTGGCCACGCTTTCTCAGCGGCGACACCCACAGCCTGCTGGCACTGACGGGGGATGCAGGGCATCGCTGGCTGATCCTGCTGGCACTACCGTGGATCGTCGCGGCACGAATTTGTAGGCTTGCCTCGACTCGTCCCCCCGTTGCAGCCGCGGCGGTGACCCCTTAGGGTCCGCCCTCCACGCGGGAGGGCGGTATGGCGAACGAGGAGGGACGAATCGCGCGGCGGGCCATGCTCGCGTCGCTGCTGCTGGCCTTGCCTTCTCCGATGGCCATGGCGCAGGAGGGGTTGCCGGCGCCTCGGGTGCGCCCGCCGCCCAAGCATGAGACGGTGCCGCCGTCGCCGGGTAGGAGTTACGAATGGGCCGGCGGGTTCTGGCGCTGGACCGGCTCGCACTTCATCTGGATCAAGGGACGCTACAAGGCGCATCGGCCGTGGTCCTACCGATGGGTGAAGGGCCACGTGGAGGGTAGTGGAGGGCTCGAGAAATGGGTCGCCGGATATTACGGGCAGCCCGGGCTGAACCATCCCAAGCCACGCTGAGTTGCTACTGGATCGCCCCGAACGTCAGCCCGCGGACCATGTAGCGTTGCAGCCAGGTGAACACCGCCGCCACCGGCACGGTCGCAGCCAGGGTCGCCGCCATCACCTGGTTCCATTCCACCGAGTAGCGCCCGGCGACCAGGTTCACCACCTGGAGCGTGACGGTCTGACGATCGACGTCGCGCAGCAGGGTCAGCGCCACTGCGAACTCGTTCCAAGCGGCGACGAAGGCAACAATCCCCGTAACGGAGATCGCCGGCAGCGCCAGCGGCAGGAAGATGGAGCGGATGGCGCGCAACCGCGTGCAACCATCCATCCACGCCGCCTCCTCGATCTCCCGGGGAATGGCGGCGAAATAGGACGAGAGCATCCACACCGCAAAGGTCATCTGGAACCCGGCATAGGGGATGATGATACCAATCCGCGTATTCACCAGCGTGCCATCGCCCCAGGGTATCGAGGCCATCAGGCGAAA
Source organism: uncultured Rhodospirillales bacterium (assembly GCA_903910565.1). Lineage (GTDB taxonomy): Bacteria > Pseudomonadota > Alphaproteobacteria > Acetobacterales > Acetobacteraceae > CAIYPH01. The sequence goes on along the minus strand of CAIWAJ010000732.1, from coordinate 100 downwards.
CAACCCGAGCACCAGCAGGATCGGCGAGAGCATCTGCACCACCAGCAGAAACTGGCGATAGGCGCCGGCGAGGCGAAACTGCATCCGCGCCAGCGCATAG
>CAIWAJ010000731.1:0-4013 GCA_903910565.1 uncultured Rhodospirillales bacterium | reverse complement strand
GCACCGGCGCCGACACCATCACCCTCGGCTCCGCGCTCACCACCAGCATGACCATCGATCTCGGCGCCGGGAGTGACGCCCTCACCCTCGCCAACGCCACCAACACCGGCTCCGTCGCCAACACCGAGACGATCGCAGGCGGAACCAGCGCCGATACCATCACCCTCGCTACCACCCTCTCCAACGGCTCCGTCGACCTCGGCACCGGCGCCGATACGCTCACCTTCGCCAACGGCACCAACTCCGTATCCATCGGCAATATCGAGACCGTCACCGGCGGAACCGGCGCCGATACACTGACCCTGTCCGCCGTCAGCTCCAACGCCACCATCGATCTCGGCACCGGCAATGACACGCTGAACCTCGGCAACTTCGCCAACACAATCAGCCTCAGCAACATCGAGACCATCACCGGCAACGCCGGCGCCGATACCCTGACCCTCGGCACCGCCCTCACCACCGCCATGGCCGTCGATCTCGCCGCCGGCAGCGACAAGCTCACCATGGCCAGCGTCGCCAACACCGGCACCCTCAAGAACATCGAGACCATCATCGGCGGCACCGCGGTCGACACCATCACCCTCGGCGCAGCCGCCTCCGCCGCCAGCATCGATCTCGGCACCGGCAACGACGTCCTCACCCTCGGCAACTTCGCCAACACCGCAACCGTCACCAACACCGAGACCGTCACCGGCGGCACCGGCGCCGACACCATCACCCTCGGCTCCGCGCTCACCACCAGCATGACCATCGATCTCGGCGCCGGGAGTGACGCCCTCACCCTCGCCAACGCCACCAACACCGGCTCCGTCGCCAACACCGAGACCATCGCAGGCGGAACCGGCGCCGACACCATCACCCTCGCTACCGGAATCGTGAATGGCTCCATCGATCTTGGTGCCGGGACCGACATTTTGAAACTGGCCGCGTTGTCCAATCGCGTCTCCATCGCCAACGTCGAAACAGTCGACGGAGGCGCCGCAGGTGACACGATCCTACTAAGCGGAGCGAATAGCAGTATGGTCGTCGCCGCGGGTGGGTTGAATTTCATAACAGGAAATTCGGCTGGCGATACTTTCGTCCTCGACCAGGCCAGTGCCGGTAACGTCTGCACCATTCTCAACTTCAACACCGCTAAAGGCGACAAGATAGGGCTCGATACCACGCTCAGTGCGACGCTCGGCACGAACACCTATAATCTCGGCGGAGCGTCGCTGGTTGATCTGACAAACATCAAAGCCGTCGCCGATTCGGCGACGCGTCTCGGCACCACCCTCCCAACCGGCGGCAGTGGCGGGTTCGTCTACGAACAAGACACCGGAGAACTCTATTACAACAGCACCGGCGCGTTCGCGGGCGGCGGGACGTTGATCGGTGTCATTACGACCAACGGGACAACACCATGGACATACAGCGTATCGGCGTTCCAACAGGTCTAACCGAGACGCCTGTTGCGGAATATCGCAGTTGAGTACCCTCGAGGACACGGCGTCACCAATCGCCGATGTCGTGTCCTTGCGGCGAGCCGGCGCGGTTGCACATCAGGAACGCCGGTTCGATGCCGCTGTAGACACCTTCCGTCGACTGGCGGAGCGCGCCGCCACACCCGCTCCCCACCGAGCTGCAGACTTCGCCAATCTCGGCGCCTCGCTCCGAGCGATGGGGAAGCTATCAGAGGCGGAGTCCGCCTATCGCAAGGCCCTGACACTCGACGCCGGCTGTGCGACCGCGCACCACAACCTCGCAAACCTGCTGGCAACAACCGAGCGTGCAAGCGAAGCGGAGAGCGAGCAGCGCGCGGCCATTGCCGCACTGCCGTCCTATGCTCAGGCCTGGAATGCGCTCGGCGGGCTCCTCCAGCGCCGCGGGGCCCTCCGAGAAGCGGTTGCAGCCTTCCGGTCCGCCACTCGCTTCGCACCCGCGTGGATCGAGCCTCAAGTCAATCTCGGCGTTGCCCTACTGAACTGTGACTGCGGGCAGGACGCCGTGACAGTCCTCCAGGCTGCGATCGCCCAGCACCCCGTACACGCACCGGCGCACGGAAATCTCGGCGCCGTCTATCTCCGAGCCGGCCTCCCAGCGCGCGCGGAGGCGTGCCTGCGCAAGGCGATCGCGCTTGACCCCCAGGAAACCCGATGGCGCTCCAACCTGGCCGTGGCCCTGCAGATGATGGGTCGTCATATCGAGACCGAGCAATGCTGTGTGGAGGTGCTGCAAATGCGCCCGAACTATGCCGCGGCGCATGGAAACCTGCTGTTTGCCCGGAACTACCGGACCGACCTGACCCAAGAGGAGATATTCGCCGAATACAAAAGATGGGACGCCCGGCATGCAGTTCCCCTGGCGCCCAAGGCACCCCGCTTCCAACGAGATCGATCGCCAGACCGGCGGCTGCGGATTGGTTACGTCTCGCCGGATTTTCGTCACCACGCAGTCGCGTTTTTTTCCGAACCTCTTCTCGCCGCGCATGATCGAACGAACGTCGAGCTATTTTGCTACTCTGAAGCGGGCGTAGAAGACGCGACGACGGCCAGATTCCGCGAACGCGCGGACCATTGGCGCCCCACACTCGGCATGACCGATGCGGCAATGGCGGATCTCATCCGGACAGACCAGATCGATATCTTGATCGACCTCGCCGGTCATACCGCGGCAAATCGCCTCCTTGTTTTCGCGCGACGCCCCGCGCCGGTTCAAGTCGCCTCCTTGCTCGGACATGGATATACTTCGGGCCTCTCCGCGATGGACGGCATCCTGGTAGACGACGTAACGGCACCGCCTGGTTGCGAGCATTTGTTCAGTGAAACCATGGTGCGGATCGGCCGGCTGCCGTTCGTCTATCGACCACCCGAGGGTATGCCGGATGTCGCTCCCGTCCCGGCACTCCGCAATGGCTTCATCACGTTCGGACATTTCGGACGGCCGGAACGGTTGAATGAGCAGGTCGTCGCGGCCTGGGCGCGGATCCTGCACGCGGTGCCAAACTCCAGGCTGATGCTCAACACGCGCGCCCTGCAGGAGCCGGAGTTTCGTCTGCTGATCGCAGCGCGTTTCGCCCAGCAAGGGATCTGCGCCGATCGGCTGGTCCTCGGCTTCACGCAGCCCCAGACCCGCACCTGGGACGCCTATGGTGACGTCGACATCGCACTCGATCCGTTCCCGCATAACGCAGGAACGACAACCATCGAGGCACTCTGGCTCGGGGTACCCGTCGTGACGCTGGCCTGCCGGCCGAGCGTAGGAACACTCGGCGCCGGCATCCTCAACGCAGTCGGGATGCGCGGGTGGATAGCACGCGACGTCAACTCATACGTGGCCCGCGCAGTCGCCGCCGCCGCCGATCTCACCGAACTCGCCAGGCTTCGCGAAGTATTGCGGGGAACCATCCAGGCGTCCCCTATATGCGACGCCAAGGGTCTCGCGGCACTCACCGAGCGTGCCTATCGCGCGCTGTGGGAACGCTGGATCAGTGGCGACGCGCACCGCCTACGGCTGCTTTTCGGATCAGGCCAGAGGGATGCGGCAGAGCGGCTCGCACGGAGGATGATATCGCGGGATTCCGATTCAGCAACCGCGTACCATGTCCTAGCCCTTCTGGCGCACGACGCCGGCCGGCCCGACGAAGCGGCAACGGCGATCCGTGCGGCGATTGAACGCGCGCCCAATGACCCCGAGATGCACGCCAATCTCGCCGCAATACAGCGGGTGCTGGGCGAACTGGGTGCCGCGGAGGGGTCCGCGCGCACGGCGCTTCGCCTGGCGCCCGCCTCGGTGCAGGCATATAATAATCTAGGCAATATTCTCAGAGATGCCGGCCGATGGCCCGAAAGTATCGCGGCCTATCGTGCAGCCGTTCAATTGGCGCCAGACTGTGCCGATGCCTGGGCGAATCTCGCCTGGGTTCAAGCACTCGGGGGTGAGGCGCACGCGGCGGAGGAGGCGGCCCGGCGTGGTATAAAGGCCGATCCCGGCAACGCAAATGCCTTCAACAATCTCGGCCTTGCCTTGATGCG
>CAIWAJ010000730.1:0-3038 GCA_903910565.1 uncultured Rhodospirillales bacterium | reverse complement strand
GCGGAATACGTCGTCGTCGAGGCCTCGCAGGCGGTGGCGATCGACAAGGACGTGCCGCTCGACAGCGCCTCCCTCATCGCCTGCGGCGTCATCACCGGCATGGGCGCGGTGATCAACACCGCCGGCGTCACGGCTGGGAAATCGGTGGTGGTGATCGGCTGCGGCGGAGTCGGGCTCAACGCAGTGCAGGGCGCCCGGCTTGCCGGGGCCTCGCCGATCGTCGCGGTCGATCTGGCGGACAGCAAGCTCGATGCGGCGCTGCGGTTCGGGGCGACACATGTGATCAATGGCGGGCGGAGCGATGTTGCGGCGGCGCTGCTGGATGTGACCGGTGGGCGCAAGGCGGATTTCGTGTTTGTCACCGTCGGCGCGCCGAAAGTGGTGGAGCAGGCGATCTCACTGATGAAGCGCAATGGCAGTACGGTGATCGTCGGCATGCCGGCCTCCGGCGTGATGGCGAGTTTCGATCCCGGGTGGATCGCCGCCGACGGGCAGCGCATCATCGGCTCCAAGATGGGCTCCTCGCGCATCCGCATCGACATCCCGAAAATCGTCGAGCTGTACAAGCAGGGCCGCATCAAGCTCGATGAGCTGATCAGCGGCCGTTTCCCGCTGTCCGACATCAACGCCGCGATTGAGGGCGTGGTGAGGGGCGAGGCCCTCCGCAACGTGATCGTGTTCCCCCAATGAAAATCCAGGGCCTGAAAACCTTCGTCGTCGGCAACCCGCCACCCTTCAACGGCGGGCGCTACTTCATCTTCCTCAAGCTCGTCACCGATAACGGCATCGAGGGTGTCGGCGAGGTCTACGCCGCCTCCTTCTCCCCCTCGGTGGTGGTGAAGATGATCGAGGACGTCTTCGTGCAGCACGTCGAGGGCACCGACCCGTTCAACATCGAGACGCTGTGGCGCAACGTCTATGGCCGCGGCTATTCGATGCGGCCGGATATCTCGCTGATGGGCGTGTTGTCCGGGCTCGAGATGGCGCTGTGGGACATCAACGGCAAGGCCACCGGCAAGCCGGTGCACGCGCTGCTCGGCGGCAAGGTGCATTCCCGCCTGCGCTCCTACACCTATCTCTACCCGCGCCCTGGCGAGGGACACGCCTATTCCGACCCGGCCGTCTACCGTGATCCTGACGCGGCGGCCGAGCGGGCGCTGGAATATGTCGCGATGGGGTTCACCGGCCTGAAGTTCGACCCCGCCGGCGACTACTCGACCTTCGATCCGCGCCAGCCCAGCCTGGCGCGGATGGAACTCTCCGAGGCCTTCTGCCGGCGCATACGCGAGGCGGTTGGGACCAGGGCGGATCTGCTGTTTGGCACGCATGGGCAATTCACCACGTCCGGCGCGATCCGGCTGGCGCGCAAGCTGGAGGCGTATGATCCGCTGTGGTTCGAGGAGCCGGTTCCGCCGGAGAAGCCGGAGGAGATGGCGATTGTGGCGCGGCAGACCACCATCCCGATCGCCACCGGGGAGCGGTTGACCACCAAATACGAATTCGCCCGCGTGCTGGAGCTTCGGGCGGCGTCGATTCTGCAGATGGCGCTGGGACGGGTCGGCGGGTTGCTGGAGGCGAAGAAGATCGCGGCGATGGCGGAGGCGCATTACGCACAGATCGCGCCGCATTTGTATTGTGGGCCGATCGAGGGGGCGGCCAATATCCAGCTCTCGGCGTGTTCGCCCAATTTTCTCATCCTCGAATCGATCGAGCGGTGGGAGGGGTTCCATGGGAAAATCCTGAAAAAGCCGATCCGGTGGGAGGACGGTTACGTGATCGTGCCGGACGAGCCGGGGCTGGGGGTTGAGCTGGACGAGGAGGTGGCGTTGGCGCATCCCTGGACAGGGTCGGCGCTGCATCTCGTGCCGACTTTTGCCCCCATCAATCATCCGAACTGAGGCATCCATGCGCTACGGATTCATCGGCCTGGGCAATCTGGGCGGCAAGCTGGCGGCGAGCCTGGTGCGGGGCGGGTTCGACGTGACGGTGTGCGACCGGGACCCCGAGGCGGTGGCCCGGCTGGTGGCGTTGGGCGCCAAGGCGGCGGCGACCCCGCGGGAGGCGGTGACGGGGGCGGATGCGGCGATTACCTGCATGCCCTCGCCGAAAGTCTCGATGGCCGTGCTGTCCGGCCCGGATGGGGTGTTGGCCGGGCTTGGCCAGGGGGGGACCTGGATCGAGATGTCGACCAACGACCAGCAGGAAAGTGCCTTGCTGGCGGCCCATGCGGAGGCCCATGGGGTGACGATGCTGGAGGCGCCGGTGACCGGGGGGGTGCATCTGGCGGCGTCGGGCGAGATTACCGTGTTGATCGGCGGGGACGAGGCGGTGTTTGAGCGGCACCGGCCGGCGTTCGCGGCGATGGGCGGGAAGATCCTGCATATGGGGCCGCTCGGCAGCGCGGCGGTGATCAAGGTGATCACCAACATGCTGGCGTTCATCCATCTGGTGGCGGCCGGGGAGGCGTTGATGCTGGCCAAGCGGGGCGGGCTTGATCTGGCCAAGGCTTTCCACGCGATCAAGGCCAGCTCCGGCAACAGCTTCGTGCATGAGACCGAAAGCCAGCTGGTGCTAAACGGTTCCTACGATATCGCCTTCACCATGGACCTCGCCTGCAAGGACCTCGGCTTCGCGATGCGGCTCGGCAGCCAGTTCGGGGTGCCGTTGGACCTGGCGGGGATGACGCACCAGACGTTCATTCGGGCGCGCGAGGCGTTCGGAGGGGAGGCGTGGTCGACCATGGTGGTGAAGCTGTTGGAAGACGCGTTGCGGACGCCGCTGCGGGCGGAAGGGTTTCCGGCGAGGTTGGAGGCGTGAAGGAAGCGGTCGCTTTTTGAAAAAAGCTCCGCAAAAACGTTTATCCACTTGCCGCGTGGCGCTCCCGGCTTCGTGGGAGGTGTACGCCAACGGCATGGAACGGAACGAAAAGTCTTTTTGGTTCTTTTTGTTCACAAAAAGAACATCTTAGCTTTTTGATTTTGATACCGTAACAATTTAGACATGCCTCTGCGACACGTGCCAGCCAGCGTCTAGGCGGC
>CAIWAJ010000729.1:0-1712 GCA_903910565.1 uncultured Rhodospirillales bacterium | reverse complement strand
GTGCCGCCGCTGCTTGTGCTCCCCGCGCCGCCGGTCGAGGCCGTGGGAGAATTGGCACCCTGTCCGCCGCCCGATTGAGCCGACCCACCGCCATTCAGTGGATCGTGGTAAGCGTGCGTATGCGCCGGCATTTCCGTCACCAACAGCGCATGGGTTTCCTCACCAACCGCCGAGCCGAGGGCGTGCGTGGTGAGCCCCGCCCCGGTCCCAGCGCCCGCAAAGGCCCGGCCGAGCGCGAGCGGCAGCGTCATCCGGCAATTCGCCGCCCAAGCGGAGGCCGCCGACCCGAGCGCGCCGCGCGTCGTCGCACCGCCGACGCTGGTAAGCAGCGGACAATTCGCGTCGCTGATATTGTTGAACAGCAGAGTGAAGAGGGCTTGCGTCGTTGCCGAGTGAACCGTCGCGCCGGATGAAGCGCTCCCGATCGTGCCGTCGTTCATCATCACCCAGCCGACCGGCGCGACCGTGGCGATGGTCTGCTTGACGTCTCCGGTGACCCAATCACCCGTCGCCTGGAACCATACCGCCGTTGAACTCGATCCACCCGTCGAGCACACCCACAGGGCATTATCCGTCGTATCCCACACGACAGAGGCCACGCCGCCGCCCGCGATGCCCGCAACGCTTCCGTTCGGATTGCCGGCGAACGTGCTGAAAGATACGGGTGACCCATCGTCCGCATACCAGACATTGACCGTATCGCTGTAGAGGCTTGTCCGCGCCCCTTGCGCGACTGTGACCCCCGTCGAACTGGTCGCGGCCGTCTTCACCGTCACCGTGAAATTGCCGGTGCATTCATTATCGATTATGAATTTGCCGCCGACCCCGAGCGCCGATCCCACCGAATTCGGGCTTAGAGGCAAGAACAGAACCACGTTCGAGGTCAGTGTCCCCGTCAGTTTGAACGCGCCGCCCGAGACCCACTGCGTGAGCGTCAGGGTGACGTTGGTGCCGCCGAGCGTCACCGGGACCGTGGCGCCGAGGATCGCATCGAGCGGAGCGAACGTGAAAGTGTTAAGGTTTGACCCCCAGACTCCGCTATCGGAGCCGGTTGTCATGATGATGAAATTGTAGTTGGAACTGAACGTGTCGGCGATGGTAGCCTCCTATTTCTTTTCCCACCAGCGGCACGCGCCGCGCTTGGCGATCACGCCCGCGACCGCGGTACAGCTTCCCGGTTCCCGGAACATCGCGCACGAACCTTTAGGCCATGTCGTGAGCGGCCCGCAATGCCGCGTGGCCGTGCCTGCGTCCGGGGCATAGTGAGAGACCTGCCGGGAATTGTCTACTTTGCCGCCGGTTTTGAATTCTGCCGGGTTTTCGCTCTCGCCATGCGCCGATGCAGTTCCGCGAACCGATGAATTTCCGGATCTTTGTTTTGTTGCAGAAGAAACGCTTGCTTTAGCTGTTCCTTCGCGTTCATGCCGCGCTTCGGCCATACCTTCTTCGTGTCGGTCATATTCCATCACCGCTTTCATGTAGGCGTCTTTCGACCCCATCCCCTGCCGCGCTAATTCCACGGTCCTTTTGCGGACTGGTTCAGGCCAATCTTCCGCCCGCGGCAAGCCTTCGCTCTCGATCGCATGGAACACCGAGTCCTCGAAATGCTTGTCCGCCTCCGCAGTGTCGAAGCCCTTCGTCCGTTCCGCACCGATCGGGTAGCGCTTCCGGTTTCGGTGCTCATCGACCAGCGCATCATGAAGGTCTTGCAC
>CAIWAJ010000728.1:0-9655 GCA_903910565.1 uncultured Rhodospirillales bacterium | reverse complement strand
GGCTGGCGTAGAACCATCGAAGCCCTCCCGAAAGCGCCCGCACCCAACCTATGGATCATGGCAGCTGCCGGATTGGGACCGTATCAACAAGCAACACAATAAGAGCGAAGTTTTTTGCTCCTTTTTTTCCAAAAAAGGAGAACTTCCTTACCTTCGGCGCTAGACGCCAGCCGGGTAATCAATTCTTCATCATTCTCCGGGACAGTCTGAGCGGTCACAAAAGGTGCCGCGATGTCCGAAGTCATGCTTGCGCCGGAGCGCCGGGTTGCCGCGCCCTCCGGGATTGATCGCCTGCTCGCCGCGCTGTCGGCGCATCGGGCCGGGAAGCTCGGGGAGGCTGAGGCGGGATATCGCGGCGTGTTGGCGGAGGACCCGGCGGACCCGTCAGCGTTGCGGCTGCTGGGGCTGCTGCTCCTCGGGACGCGGCGCGCGGAAGAGGCGAGCGGAGTATTGCGGGCCGCGGTTGCCGCCAATCCTGACGATGCCGACACGCATACAGCGCTTGCGGACGCACTGGCCGGTTCCGGCGCGATGGCGGCCGCGATCGCCGTCTATCGCGCGGTTCTCACGCGCTGGCCGGCGCAGGTGGCGGCGCGGGTCAATCTCGCCAATGCGCTGCTGGCGCGGGGCGACGCGACGGGCGCGGTGGCCGAATGCCGGCTCGCGCTGGTCTCGGCGCCGCGATTGCTGGAAGCGCATATCACCATGGGCGCCGGGCTACTGGCGGCGGGGCGGACGGTCGAGGCGATCGGGGCCTATCGCGCCGCGGTGGGGATCGATGGCGGATCGGCCCGGGCCCTGACCGGCTATGCCAACGCGCTGCTGCATGACCGGCGCGGAGTGGATGCGCTGGAGGCCGCGATGCGCGCCTGCGCGGCCGCGGATGACGCGGAGGCCTGGTTCGTGCGCGGGGCGGCGGAGCGGGCCTTGCGGCAATTCCCCGCCGCTTTGCAATCGCTGGAGCGCGCGGTGGCACTGGCGCCGGCGCATGCTTCGGCCTGGCTGGCGCTGGGCAATACCCGCGCCGATCTCGATGATCTCGCCGGCGCCGAATCGGCCATCTGCCACGCCGCCGCGATCGCGCCTGGGATGGTGGAGGCCTTCACGAGCCTGGGTTTCGTGCTGGAGGCCCAAGGCCGGCCCTTGGACGCGATCGCGGCCTGCGACCGGGCGATCGCGCTGCGGCCGGATTTTGCCCGCGCCTACTGGAACCGCGCGAGCGCGCGATTGCTGACCGGGGATCTGCCGGGGGGCTTCGCGGATTATGAGTGGCGCCGGCGGGACCTGATGTTCGCCCGCGATTTCACGGCGCCCGCCAGCCCGGAATGGCGCGGCGAGGCGCTGGCCGGGCGGCGCCTGCTGGTGATCGCCGAGCAGGGGTTCGGCGACGCGATCCAGTTCGCCCGTTTTCTGCCGCTGCTGTCCGAGCGGGGCGCGCGGGTGACGCTGGCCTGCGCTGCGCCGCTGGTGCCGCTGTTCGCGGGTATGCCGGGGGTGGAGGCGGTGGTGCTGCGCGAGGCGCTGCCGCCGCATGACCTGTTCGCATTCCAGATGAGCCTGCCGCTGTTGCTTGGCACCACGCTCGACAGCATTCCCGCCGCCGCCGGCTACCTGACGGCCGACCCGGAGCGCACGCCGCTGCGCCCCGCCGGGGGTGGAGCGCGGCGGGTCGGGCTGGCCTGGGCGGGAAATCCGGCGCACCGCAACGATGCGCGGCGCTCGTTGCCCACCGAGGCACTGGCGCCGCTGGCGGGGGTGGCCGGGATCGAGTGGGTTAACCTGCAGATCGATGCCCGCGGGACCGAGCTGGCGCTGATGCACAAGCTGCCGGCGCCACCGCGCCGCGTGGCGGATTTCGCCGATACCGCCGCGCTGATCGATACGCTCGACCTGGTGATATCTGCCGACACCGCGGTGGCGCATCTCGCGGGGGCGCTGGGCAAGGAGGTGTGGGTCCTGCTGCCCCACGCGCCGGATTGGCGCTGGATGCTGGGGCGGGCGGATTCGCCGTGGTACGCGCGCGCGCGGCTGTTCCGCCAGGAGCGGCCGGGGGCTTGGGACGGGGTGGTCGCCGCAGTGGCCGCGGCGCTGGGCGGGACGGACGCGAGCGCCTAATCTCCCCGCGCGCCATGGTGGCGCCGGGGGATGCGATGGCGCGACAGGCGGCGGTGCTGGTAGTCGCGCTGCTCTTGGCGTGGCCGGCGCTGGTGAACGGCTACCCCATCGTGTTCAGCGATACCCACGCCTTCCTGGTGCAGGCCGGCGAACCGCGGATGGTGTGGGACAAGCCCTGGGCCTATGGGCCGTTCCTGCTGGCGCTGCATGGGAACACCACGCTGTGGCTGCCGCTTGCGGGGCAGGCGCTGATCCTGTCGCATGTGCTGTGGCTGCTGGCCGCCAGTCTCGGGCAGGCGACGCCGCTGCGCCATGTGCTGCTCGGGGGCGCGCTGGCCGTGGGGTCGGCGGCACCGTGGGTTGCCTCGCTGCTGATGCCCGACATGTTCGCGCCGGTGGTGGTGTTGGGGCTCTATCTGCTCGCCTTCCCCGGCGGGGTTGGCCGATGGCAGCTTGGGTGGATCGCCGGGCTGGTGGCGTGCGCGATTGCGTTTCACCTCAGCCATCTCGTGCTCGCCGCCGCCTGCCTCGCCGTGATCCTCGTGCTGCGCGGACGCATGCGGGCCTTCGTACCGTTCGGTGTTGCCGTGTGCGTGCTGCTGGCGAGCAATGTCGTGGGGTATGGGCGGTTCGCGCTGTCGCCGTACGGCGTGGTCTTCGCGCTGGCGCGGCTGAGCGCGGACGGCAATGTCGCGCCGGTGCTGGCGCGGCGCTGCCCAGCGGTGGGGTGGCATATGTGTGCGTGGCGGGGCCGGTTGCCGGCCGATTCCAACGTGTTTCTGTGGGATGGCGCAGGGCCGGTGTGGACAGCGCCGGGTGGGCCGGCAGGCTTGGCGCCGGAAGCGGCGGCTATCGTCGCGGCGGCGATCGGCGATGATCCGCTCGGGATCGCTCGATCCGTGCTGGCGAACGGGTTTCGCCAGATCGGCCGGGTCGGGCTTGGTGATACGTTGCGGCCAGATTGGCTGGAGGGCTCGATCACCGGCAGTCTGGGCGCCTATTTTCCGGCACAGGAACTGGCGCGGTTCCGGGCGGGATTGCAGGCGCGCGGCGGTTTGGCGGGTGTTGCGGCGCCTTTCACCGCGCCGCACGCCGCGCTGCTGATCCTCGCCGCGCTGGCCGCCCCCCTGGTGCCGCGCCGCTTATGGCCGCTCGGCGCCCTGGTGGTGGTCGGCGTGGTGGCGAATGCCTTCGCCACCGGCGCCTTGTCCGGCGTGTTCGACCGCTATCAGGCGCGGATCGCCTGGCTGGTGCTGCTGCCGCCGGCTTTGGCCCTGCTCAGATGGGTGCCAGCACCTCGACCTCGGCCGGGGACTTGCGGACGAGCTGCTCATAGTCATTGAGCAGGGTCTCGGTGATGGTGCTCGGGGTGAAATTGTAGGGGCCGATCTGGCGCACCGGGGTGACCTCGGCGGCGGTGCCGGCGAGGAAGACCTCGGTCGCGCGGGCCATTTCCTCGGGCATGATGGCGCGCTCGATCACCTTCATCTGGTGGCGCTTGGCGATCGACATCACGGTGCGGCGGGTGATGCCGTCGAGGAAGCAGTCGGGCGTCGGGGTGTGGATTTCGCCGTCCATCACGAAGAAGGCGTTGGCGCCGGTGGCCTCCGAGATCTGGCCGCGCCAGTCGAGCATCAGGGCATCGTTGAAGCCCTTGGCCTCGGCGGCGTGCTTGGAGAGGGTGCCGATCATGTAAAGCCCGGTCGCCTTGGAGGCGGTCGGCGCGGTTTGCGGGTGGGGGCGGCGCCATTCCGCGATGTCGAGGCGGATGCCGGCCATTTTGTCGGCGCCGAAATAGGCGCCCCAGGGCCAGGTGGCGATCGCCAGATGGATCTTGGTGTGCTGCGCCGAGACCGCCAGCATTTCGCTGCCGCGCCAGGCGATGGGGCGGATATAGGCGTCCTCCAGCCCATTGGCCTTGACCACCGCGATGCAGGCGGCGTCGATCTCGTCGGCGGTCCAGGGGATCTCGAAGCCGAGGATGCGGCCGGAGGCGAGCAGGCGCTCGGTGTGGGCGCGCAGCTTGAAGATGTTGCCGCTATAGGCCCGTTCGCCTTCGAACACGCCGCTGGCATAGTGCAGACCATGGGTGAGCACGTGCAGCTTGGCGTCCCGCCAGGGGACCATGACACCGTCAAACCAGATCTGGCCGTCACGGTCATCGAAAGGAACAAGCGCCATGGTCAGTTTCCTCGCAAGATTGTTGCTCTATGGGGCATAGAGTTATAATGCTGCGCCTTCTACGTCAACATTCCTGCCGTAATTTCCCGTCATGCCTGCCATGCCCCGATGCATTAGGATAGGCTTCGACTCCAATGCCGAAAGCCGTGTGACCATGTCCGATCAAAAGCCTGCCGGGGCGAACCTGCTGTTTCTGCGCGAGGGCGAAATCCGCGCCGCGCAGGACCTGCTGTTTTTCGCCTACCGCGATTTCACCAACGCCGCCGACGTTATCCTTGATGAGCTGGGGCTTGGCCGCGCGCATCATCGGGTGCTGCATTTCGTCGGCCGCAACGCCGGCATGTCCGTGGGCGACCTGCTGTCGATCCTCAACATCACCAAGCAGAGCCTCGCCCGCGTGCTCGGGGCGCTGATCGACGATGGTTACATCGCGCAGACCCAGGGCCGCGCCGATCGCCGGCAGCGGCTGCTGACGCTGACCGCCAAGGGGCAGGACCTCGAACGCCGGCTGTTCGAGCGCCAGCGCGAGCGGCTGGTGAAATCCTACCGCGAGGCGGGCAGCGGCGCCGTGGAGGGGTTCCGCAAGGTGATGCGCGGGATCATGAACGAGGAGGCGCGCGCCTATGTCGACCGCACCGAGGCCTGGCGCGATCCGCCGGGGCGGCAGGGGTAGCGGACATGGCCGAGGACGCGATGATCCTGGTGGTGGAGGACGACCCGCGCCTGCGCGCGCTGCTGCAACGCTATCTCGGCGAAAACGGGTTTCGCGTCAGCACCGCCGAACATGCCGCCGAGGCGCGCGATCGGCTGCGCTATTTGCAGCCGGACCTGATGGTGCTGGACGTGATGATGCCCGGCGAATCCGGCCTCTCGCTGACCGAATCGCTGCGGCGCGAGAAATCCGACGTGCCGATCCTGCTGCTGACCGCGCGGGGCGCGCCGGAGGACCGGATCGCCGGGTTCGAGGCGGGGGCGGATGATTATCTGGCCAAGCCGTTCGAGGCCAAGGAGTTGCTGCTGCGCATCCGCGCGCTGCTGCGCCGTGTCACCGCTCCGGCGCCGGCCCTCGGGCCGGCGGAGGCCGGGCCGGTGCAGCTTGGCGCCCTGGCGTTCGATCCGGCGCGGGGTGAATTGCGCGGGCCGGCCGGCGTGGTGCGGCTGACCGGCGGCGAGGCCGCCTTGCTGGCGGCGCTGGCGCGGCGGCCCAATGAGATCCTCACCCGCGAGGATATCGCCGAGGCGCTCGACATGGACGACGCCGGGGAGCGGGCGATCGACGTGCAGGTGACCCGGCTGCGCCGCAAGGTGGAGGCCGATCCGCGCGAGCCGCGCTTCCTGCACACCGCGCGAGGCAAGGGCTACATCCTGAAGCCGGGGGTGTAGGCATGCCGCCGCTGCTCAAGCGCATGCTGCCGCGGACGCTGTTCGGGCGCACGCTGCTGATCGTGCTGATTCCGCTGCTGGTGGTGCAGGCAGTGGCGTTCCAGATTTTCTACGGGGTGCATCTCAACCTGGTCTCCCGGCGGCTGTCGGCCGCGATGGTTGGCGAGATCGCCACCACGGTGGCGCTTATCGAGCAGGCGCCGGACCAGGCGGGACGGGATTGGGCGGTGCGCAATTCCTGGGAGCGCTTCGAAATCCGCATGGAATTGCAGCCGCCGGGCCCGTTGCCGCCGCCGGTGCGGGCGGGATTGCTGAGCCCGCGCAGCGGCGGGTTTTCCGCCGGGCTGCGCGATAAATTGCAGCTGCCGCTCTCGATCGATTGGGAGAGTGACCCGCAATCGGTGCTGGTGACGATCAAGCTGCGGGATAGCAATCTGCACATCGAGGCCCCGCGCAAGCGGCTGTTCGCGGCGACGCTCGAGTTGTTCCTGTTGTGGCTGCTGGGGTCCTCCCTGCTGATGTTCGGGCTCGCCACGCTGTTCGTGCGCAACCAGGTGCGCTCGATCCGCAAGCTCGCCGATGCGGCCGAGGCCTTCGGGCTGGGCCGCGATGTTGGTGCGATCAAGCCCGAAGGGGCGGCGGAGGTGCGCCGGGCGGCGCTGGCCTTCAACCGCATGCAGGAGCGGGTGACGCGGTTTCTCCAGCAGCGCACAGAGATGCTGGCAGGGGTGTCGCACGACCTGCGCACGCCGCTCACGCGGTTGCGACTGGCGCTCGCGATGATGCCGGCCGACGAAGCGGTGCAGCGCGATGTCGCGGACATGACCGGCGATGTCGCGGAGATGGAGCGGCTGATCGAGGCCTATCTCGCCTTTGCCCGTGGCGAGGGGCACGAGCAGGCGCAGTTGATCGATCTCGCGGTGCTGCTGGGTGACGTCGCCGCCGCCACGCGGCGCGGGGGGGCGGATATCACGCTGGCGGCCGATAGCGATCTCGTCATCAAGCTGCGGCCGGATGCGATGCGCCGGGCCATCACCAATCTGGTCGACAATGCCGCCCGGCATGGCCGCCACATCGCGCTGGCGGCGCGCCGGAGCGGCGAGCGGTTGGTGCATGTGACGATCGACGATGACGGGCCGGGCATTCCGGCCGAACGGCGGGAGGCGGTGTTCAAACCTTTCGAATCCCAGGCGGCCGGGGGAACCGGACTCGGGCTCGCCATCGCGCGGGATATCGTGCGGGCGCATGGCGGGGAAATCACGCTGGAGGATGGGCCGCTCGGGGGGGTGCGGGCGCGGATTCAGGTGCCGGTTTGAAGTTCAGCTGCCGCCGATGCGTTCCAGGGCGGCGATGACGTGGAAGACCGAGACGCTCCAGGGGCGGGCATGGACCCAGCCCTCGCCGTGGTGCTGACGGCCGAGCACGCAATCATACGGCAGGCCGAACAGCGCGGCGAGATGGCGGAAGCACCAGTTCACCCAGCCGTCCATCAGCAGTTCAAGCACCTGGGTCTCCGGACGGGCGAAGACCATGTTGGTCAGCCCCGCGCCGTGCGGAGCCACGATCATATCGGCATGAGCGAACAGGGCGATCTGATCGGCCAGTGGCAGGGTTTCCAGCCGCACCGGCACGAAGCCGCGCGGGAGCAGCGCTGCGATCAGCTCCTCCTCATTGGCGAGGGGCCGCTGGTCGGAGCCGCGACGATCAATGTAGAGGCGCCGCGGCCAGGCTTCGTCGCGCCGTGGTGCGGCATCGCGCATGGCGCGGAAGAAGGGCACGATGCAGGGATGCGGGCGATGATATCCGGTCACGCTCCAGGGGGACACCGCCTCACGGACGCGGAGGGTTTCGGAGGGGGCGACGAAGCGGATATCGAGCGCGGCCGGGATACCCGCAAAAACGAGGCTGGCCTGGTGAAACTCCGCCCGCGGCATCGGAATGAGAATACGGCCGATCGTGCGTGTCGCGTCACTGGCGCCAGCGAGGCGGGCGAGGCATTCGAGCATCCAGTGGTAGTAGTTGCGATGGCCGCCGACTAGGAGGTTGATCCAGGGTCCATCGACCGAGATGGGGTCGGCGGCGAGGAGATGCAGGCCATCTGGTCGTTCCTCATAGGAATTTTGCGCCGGGTCGGTCTGTTGCAGCGTGTCGGCCACCACGTCGGTTCCGAGACAGGCGATGCCGGCGTCGGAGTGGAGGAGCACGTCGCGGAAGATGCACTCCCAGGGCGTGGCGCTGTCGTAGTGCGGTGCGTCCCACGCCGCGTCTTCCGGCTCGCAGCGGACGTGCATGCGCGCGAACATGCTGCGGCCGATCGGCAATTCCGGAAGCGCGACACGGATGGACTCGCCGGTGACCCGCCCGGCCACATCGGTGGTTTCGCCCCGCGCCGCCGCGTCGAGCATATCGATCAGCGGGCGGCGGCGGAACGGCGCCATGGCGGGCGGCGCGCTCAGGCGGTGCGGTCGCCGCCCCCGTGCAGCGCCGCCTGGGCGGCGGCGAGGCGGGCTACCGGCACGCGGTAGGGGCTGCACGAGACGTAATCGAGCCCCACCTGCTCACAGAAGGCGATCGAGGCGGGGTCACCGCCATGCTCGCCGCAAATGCCGAGCTTGAGGTTCGGCTTGGTCGCGCGGCCCTTCTCGACGGCGATGCGGATCATGGCGCCGACGCCCTCGACGTCGATGGAGACGAAGGGGTCCTTCTCGAGGATGCCCTGGTCGACATAGAAGGGCAGGAACTTGCCGGCGTCATCGCGCGAGAGGCCGAAGACGGTCTGCGTCAGATCGTTGGTGCCGAAGCTGAAGAAATCCGCGGCCTCGGCGATGCGGTCCGCGGTGATGGCGGCGCGGGGGAGCTCGATCATGGTGCCGACGCTGTATTCGATGGTCATGCCGGCTTCCGCGAACACCTCGGCGGCGACTTTCTCCACCTGGGCGCGGGTGATCTCAAGCTCCTTCTTCACGCCGACCAGCGGGATCATGATTTCCGGCACCGGCGCGTTGCCGGTTTCGCGGGCGATGGCGATGGCGCCCTCGAAGATGGCGCGGGCCTGCATTTCGTAGATCTCGGGGTAGGTGACGCCGAGGCGGCAGCCGCGGTGGCCGAGCATCGGGTTGGCCTCGGCGAGTTCCGCGGCGCGGCGGCGCATGCTGTCGATATCGCTGCCAAGTGCTGCGGCAACGTCGGCAAGCTCGGCATCGGCATGAGGGAGGAACTCGTGCAGCGGCGGGTCGAGCAGGCGGATGGTGATGGGCAGCCCGGCCATGATGCGGAAAAGGTCGGAGAAGTCCTTGCGCTGGAAGGGCAGCAGACGGGCGAGTGCGACGCGGCGGCCGCGCTCGTCGGACGACATGATCATCTGCCGCACTGCGCCGATGCGCTCGGGGTCGAAGAACATGTGCTCGGTGCGGCACAGGCCGATGCCCTCGGCGCCGAACTTGCGGGCGGTCTCGGCATCGAGCGGGGTTTCCGCGTTGGTGCGCACCTTGAGGCGGCGGGTCTCGTCGGCCCACCCCATCAGCGTGCCGAAATCGCCGGACATCTGGGGCTCGATCATCGCCACCGAGCCGACGAACACCTCGCCGGTGGCACCATCGATGGTCACGGTCTCGCCGGCGCGGATCACCCTTCCGCCGGCTTGCAGGGTCTGCGCGCCGTAATCCACCGAGATGCCGCCGGCGCCGGCCACGCAGGGACGGCCCATGCCGCGGGCCACCACGGCGGCGTGGCTGGTCATGCCGCCGCGGGTGGTGAGGATGCCGCGGGCGGCGTGCATGCCGTGGATGTCCTCGGGGCTGGTCTCGATTCGCACCAGCAGCACCGCCTCACCCTTGGCCGCCCGCATCTCGGCCTCATCGGCGGAGAACACGATGGCACCGGAGGCTGCACCCGGGCTGGCGGGCAGGCCCTTGGCGAGCAGGTTGCGCGGCGCTTTCGGGTCCAACGTCGGGTGCAGCAGCTGGTCGAGCGAGGC
>CAIWAJ010000727.1:0-2065 GCA_903910565.1 uncultured Rhodospirillales bacterium | reverse complement strand
CCAACGCCTGCTGCATGTTGTCGATGCCGATGGCGACGTCGATCTCCTCGGGCTGCACGTCATGCGCGAAGGAGGGGGTTTCGTCGGCCGGGGAGACCATCAGCTTGGTGCGCGCCTCCGGCCGGCAGTACCAGTTCTCCTCCATGTCGTTGAGCATCGGCCAGTGCTCCACGTCGTACGGTGCGGGATCGATGATGCAGGCGGTGCGGCGCATCGGCGTGAGGCCGATGGGGCGGGCGCCGGCGAGGGCGGCGATCTCGTCGCCCCAGGCGCCGGCGGCGTTCACCACGACGGGGGCGCGGAAAAGGGCGCCGCCAGTGACTTCAACCTCGTAGCCCCCCGACGTGCGGGCGATACGGCCGGCCCGGCTGCGCAAGGCGAGCGTGCCGCCGCGGCGGCGCAGCAGGCCGAGGAAGCCCTGGTGGATGGCGGCGACGTCGAGATCATAGGCGTCGTCCTCATAGGCGGCAGCGACGGTGGCCTCCAGCCGCAGCGCCGGCACGATGGCGCGGGCCTCTGCCGGCGAGATCTCGCGCACGCCGAGCCCGGTGCGCAGCAGATCACGCAGCGCCGGCTCCTGCGGCGCGGAGGCCACGTACATCGCCCCGCGTCGGGCGAACAGCCGCGCCTCGGCGAAGCCGGCGGGCGGGGTGGTGAGGAAACCGCGCGAGGCGCGGGTGAGCGCCTG
Source organism: uncultured Rhodospirillales bacterium (assembly GCA_903910565.1). Lineage (GTDB taxonomy): Bacteria > Pseudomonadota > Alphaproteobacteria > Acetobacterales > Acetobacteraceae > CAIYPH01. The sequence continues at coordinate 1,377 of CAIWAJ010000727.1, read as the reverse complement.
GGCATCGGCCGGGCCGTAATTCTGCAGCCACACCGCGGCCGAGCGGCCGGTGGTGTGATAGCCGGCCGCCTCCTCCGCCTCGATGAGGGCGACCCGGCGGCCATCGGCGATTTGCGCGGCCGTGGTGGCGCCGACGATGCCGGCGCCGATGACGATGACGTCGAAATTGTGCGTGTCCATGCCCGGTTATCGCGCCTGCGGGCGTGCGGTCGCAAGTCGAAGGAAGCGGTTCCTTTTTGGAAAAAAGAACCAAAAAACTTCTATTCGCTTGGCTGAGAGCGTCACCGTATAGCCGTGAACCGGGTGGTTAGAAGATCCTTACGTCTGCTTTTGAAAAGCATTATTTTCCCTTCTGTGGCAGCTTCACGGCCCGCTCGCCACCACCACCGCGGCCTCGTTGCGCCGCAGGAAGGGCAGCGTGAACGGAGGGTCGTAGCTCAGCATGTACGGTACGCCGGCCGAGCGCCAGCGCGACGGCTTCAGGCTGTCGAGCAGGTCCGCCTGGCGCGCGGGGGCGGCATCCGGGGAGCCGGAAAAGCGCAGGGTGGCGATGGTTTCGCCTGGCACGGTGATGATGCGCACGCGGGGGTCCGCGGGTTTCGGCGCGGTGGCGGCGGTCAGTTCGGCCGGGAGGTAGAACAGCATCCGCATGGTTTCGCCGGATGGCGACACCTGCACCGGCACGGTCATCGCCACCTTCTCGCTGCGGCGCACCTCGACTGGCACGGTCATGGCAATCTTGGCACCGCCCTCGGCGGCCTGGTTCGCGCCGGCGATATAGGCGAACAGCAGGCGAAACGCCTCGTCGGTCTTCGCCTGCCCGCCGGCCGCCTCCACTTCGGCGGCAAGCCGCGGCGCGTAGCGGCGGATTTCGACGCGGTCATCGAGCCGGGCGATCACGTCGTAGCGCGGCTCCTCGTAGAGACGCAGGCCGAACACGCCGATGAGGCTCTGGAAGGCCAGGCTGGAATAAAAGACAATATTGGACCACATGCGCGCGCCTCGCTGTCGCGGGACGCCCCGCGCAAAACATGCGCCGGGTGCGTCTGGCTACAGAGGTGAAATGGAGCGCGGCGGCACGGTTGCAACCCCGGCGATCAGCGCTGGCTCCGTGTGGTCGGGTCGACGGCATCGCGCAGCCAGTCGCCGAGCAGGTTGAGGCCGAGCACGGTCAGCATGATGGCGAGCCCGGGGAAGAAGCTCACCCACCACGCGGTTTGCAAATAGGTCCGCCCGTCCGACAGCATGCCGCCCCAGGAGGGGATCAGCGGGTCGATACCGAGGCCGAGGAAGGTGAGGCTCGATTCGAGCAGGATGTTGTTGGCGACATTCAGCGTCATCAGCACCAGCACCGGCGCGATGGCGTTGGGCAGGATG
>CAIWAJ010000726.1:0-1961 GCA_903910565.1 uncultured Rhodospirillales bacterium | reverse complement strand
CGCAGCGCCATCCCCGCCGCATCCACCCCCTCGATCGGCGGGCCGATCGCGGGATCGGTGGCGGCTTCGTGGTCCTCCGGGTCAACCCGCCCGCCCGGAAACACCAGGGCGCCCGCGGCGAAATCAATCGCGTGGCTGCGCTTGACCATGAACACCTCCATCCCCCCCGGCCCATCGCGCAGCAACAGCACGGTGGCGGCAAGGCGGGGCACGGCTGGGGTGTCGGACATCGGGGTCTCCATCAACTTCGTTCCCCCGGTCATATCCCTCGCGGGCCGGGGCGTCGAGATCACGGCTTCTCGTAGAACACGAAGTGATGCAACCGCCCCGCGAACTCCCGCGCATAGCCCCGCGCGCGCCGCCAGCCATGCGCCTCATAGAACGCCCGGGCGCGCGCGTTGTCGCGGAAGCATTCCAGCGATGTCGCCCCCCGGCCCGCGCACTCCGCCAGCAGCGCCCGCCCGGCGCCGGAGCGATGCACCGCGGGGTCGACGAACATCATGTCGATATGCCCCTCCGTCATCAGCGAAAACCCGATCACCGTCCCGTCCCGCACGGCCACCCGCAGCCGGGGCAGCACCTCGGCGAAGCGGGCGGCGAAGCTCGCCGGATCGCGCGCAGCCAGCACCGCCGGCTCCAGAATCCCGGCGAACCCGGCGCGATAAGCCGCCGAGGCGACCGCACAGGCCGCCGGGATATCCTCGGTCGCGGCCGGCCGGACCGTCAGAATGCGCTGGCCGTCCGGTTGGCGTCGTAGAACTTCAGATACTGCCCCACGAAGTCGAACTCGACGAACTTCACATAGGCGTCCGCGATGCTCTTGGTGATCGGCCCCCACACCTGCCCCGCCGGCCCGATCGACACGCCGTTGATCAGCGTCGCCGGGCAGATGCACAGCGAGGTCGAGGTGATGAACACCTCATCCGCGTTATAGGCGTCATACAAATCGAGATCCGCCTCGGTCACCGTGATCCCCAGCCCCTCCGCGAGATCGATCGCGGTCTGCCGGGAAACGCCGGGGAGCACGAATTTCGAGCGCGGCGTCAGGATCTCGCCATCCTTCACGATGAAGATGTTGGAGCCCAGCCCCTCGCACAAATTCCCGTTGGTATCGAGCAGGATCGCCCAGGCCGACGGGTCGATGGCGGTGACTTCCTGGCTCGCGACGATCAGATTCAGATAGTTATGCGTCTTGGCCCGCGGCGTCAGGCTCTCCGGCGGCGTCCGCCGCGTCGAGGGCACCAGCACCTTGATCCCCTCGACAAAACTCCGCGCCCGCTGCTTCAGCGGCAGCGGCATGCATTCCAGCACCACATTCGGCCCATGATGGTCGAGATTATCGCCGGCCACCTCGCGCACCCCGCGCGAAATCCGCTGCCCCAGCCAGAAATCCTCGCCCTCGCCCAGCAGATGCTTGTTGCGCGCAAACAGCTCGTAGGAGAGGTCCATCATTTCCTTCGGCCCAATGCCGGGATCAATCCGCAAATACTTCAACGACTTGTAGAGCCGGTCGACATGCTCCTTCACCTTGAACAGCTTGCCGTTGAAACTGCGCGTCATGTCGAAGGCGCCGTCGCCGTAAAGCCAGGAGGAGTCGCGGAAGGGGATGCGCACCTCATGTTCCGGCATGAATTCGCCGTTGAACCAGGCCAGCCGCACGTTGGAGAGATTACCGCTCATCGCCCACTCCTGCTTGATGTCACCGCTGCTACGCTAACAAGGAGATGAAATAGGGGGAAGGGAAAGCAAGCGCTTCTTTTTTGAAAAAAAGAAGCAAAAAACTTCTGCCCTATTGCCGCGTAGCGCTCCAAACCATCCCCCCCACGTACGCCAACGGCATGGAACGGAACAAAAAATCCTGATTTACTCCGTTCACTTGAGAACCCGAATTTTCGGGTCGCGTTGATGCCATGAAACGTGGAATCGAAAACGGAAGTGTGAAGCAGCACGAATGTTCTTTT
>CAIWAJ010000725.1:0-8289 GCA_903910565.1 uncultured Rhodospirillales bacterium | reverse complement strand
TCTCCCCCGCCTTCCCCACCGGCGGCTTCGCCTGGTCGCACGGCGTCGAATGGGCGGTCGACAGCGGTGACATCACCGATGGCCCCACCCTACAGGCATGGCTAACGCCGGTGCTGCGCCAGGGCGCGGCGCGGGCGGATGCCATCGTCCTCCGCCACGCCCACCGCGCCGCCGGCGATATCGATGCGCTGGCCGCCATCACCGAGCTTGCGCTTGCCGCTCAATCCTCTCGCGAGCGCCACGCCGAGACCACCGGCCAGGGCAACGCCTTCCGCCTCGCCACCGGCCCCTGGCGGCCTGCGGTGCTGACCGCGCTGGCCGCCCGCGAGCCCAACATCCCCTACCCCGTCGCGGTCGGTGCCATGGCCGGCGCCAATGCCATCGCCGAGGACCTCGCCTGCGCCGCCTACGTGCAGACGCTGGCCGCCAACCTGATTTCTGCCGCCGTGCGGCTGGTACCCCTGGGCCAATCCACCGGCCTCGCCGTGCTGGCGGCGCTGGAGCCCGCGATCACCGTGGTGGCCGCCGAAACCCGCGCCGCCACGCTCGACGATCTCGGCGGCGCCTGCTTCCGTTCCGATCTCGCCGCCATGCGGCATGAAACACAGTACACGAGGTTATTCCGCTCATGAGCTCACCCAACGGCCCTCTCCGCGTCGGCATCGGCGGCCCCGTCGGCACGGGAAAGACCGCGCTGATGGACGCGCTGTGCAAGCGCCTGCGGCTATCCTACAACATCGCCGCCATCACCAATGACATCTACACCAAGGAGGACGCGCAGTTCCTCACCCGCGCCGGCTCCCTGGAGCCGGAGCGCATCCTCGGCATCGAAACCGGCGGCTGCCCGCACACTGCCATCCGCGAGGACGCATCGATCAACCTGGCGGGGGTGGCCGAACTGAATGCACGCTTCCCTGGCCTGGACGTCATCCTGATCGAGTCGGGCGGCGATAATCTCGCGGCCAATTTCAGCCCGGAACTCGCAGACCTCACCATCTTCGTCATCGACGTCTCGGCCGGCGACAAGATCCCGCGCAAGGGCGGCCCGGGGATCACCCGGTCAGACCTGCTGGTGATCAACAAGATCGACCTCGCCCCCTTCGTCGGCGCCAGCCTCGAGGTGATGGACCGCGATTCGAAGCGGATGCGCGGCGAACGCCCCTACGTGTTCGCCAATGTGCGGGCGGGCGTCGGGGTGGAGGACGTCGCCCGCTACATCGAGCGCCAGGGCGGTCTCACCGCCTGACGCATCGATGGGTCAGCGCGCCTTCGGGGCCGGCGGGAGATCTTCTTCCAGGATCATCATCTGGAACGCGAAAGACACCTCGCCATCCTCGTCATCGCGATGCAGCGTGCCGATGAACTCGTCTCCGACGCGGACTTCCACGGTCGCGCCAGTCTTCTTGGGGGTATCGATGTGGATGCGCTCATTGGCGAACAGCTTGCGCAGATAGGTTTGCACGCGGGCGATATCGGTCGGTTTCACGCTGGCTTCCTGTCGGTGGAGTGGGCGTACCCTTAGCAGGCTTGCCGCAAAAGTCACCCCATGCTCAATGCGGCCCAAGCCCGGTCAGCCGCCCCCCACCCTCGCCGATCACCGCGAAAGGTGCCCAGTAGAACGGATGCGCCACATCCGGATTGAGATCGACCCCCGCCCCATCTAGCATCCCAAGTTCGGCCGCGCGCAACGCCTCCGCGATTCCGTAGCTTGGATTGTCCCTGAGTTGGCGGAGCATGACCGCCACGAGATAGGCCGCCGTCTGGTCGTTCACCGCCCAATGCGTCACCATCAGCGCCCGCGCCCCGGCGTAGAAGAAACTGCGTGCCAGTCCCGACAGACTCTCCCCGGCCACCACTCCGCCAGGCCCACCCGAATTGCAGGCGGAAAGGATGACGAGATCGGCGTCGAGATTGAGGTTGGCGATCTTGGACGCCGACAGCAACGCTCCGATCGCATCGCTCGCGCCGCCGGGAACCGAGGTCACGATCGCTGGCTCGGTCTGGCAGGCGATTTCCGATGGCAGCAGGGCGTGGGTCGAGAATTGCAGCACCCGGTAATCCCGCAAATCCCGACCCAGCACGCTGGACGCGGTGAAGGCCGCCCCCAGCAACTCCTCGCTGGTCTGCGCGCCCAGCAGCAACCGCGCCGCCTCCAGCTCCCGCTTGGCGAACGGAAGCGTCGACAACTCCGCCAGCGCCTTCGCGCTCGTCCCGCATTCGGCCGCCGGGAATGTCCGCTGTGCCTGGTCTAGCGTGATAGGGGTGAACTCGCCAAACCCGAACCAGGGCCGCGCCGCCCGCGACCCGCCAGCGATCCGGCGCAATGAGACGAAGTTGCCGGGCGAAGGCACATGACTGAGGCTGAACCGCCGCAACAGCCAGGGCGCGGTGCCGAGCCTGTCAGACACTGTCGATGCCGTCAGCAGCAAATCGAACGGCAAGGCCAGCAGTGGGCCGACCGGCGCGATTGCTAGCGACGTGATCCCGTCAAGATCGCTCCCGATAGGCCCCAGCGTCGCCGAGTAGATCGCATGAGCCGACCCGGTATCGAACGGCCGCAACACCCCGTCCTCCGCCTCGATCGAGGCCCGCACCCGCCCGACCAGCTCGCTCATCCGCACCAGCCCGCCGTCGGTCCGCGCAACCGTGAGCCGCTCCTTGCGGAGCAGGAAGACCCAGCCTGTATTGGCGTTCAACGTCATCGCGACGAACGCTTCGCCCGCACGCAACGCCGACTGCAAGGTCGCCGCCGACACCACCTGCTGTACCAGCTGTCCGTAATTCGGCGCCGCCGCCTGCAACGCCGAATCCGCCTCGGCGAGCGCTACTTGTGCATCGCTGATGCGCTGGTCGAGCTCAGTCGCCTCGGCCGACTTGCCGCCGCCGCGCTGCACCAGGTCATCCCGCCGCCGGTAAAGCTCGGCCAGCGCCGAACCGGCGTCCTGCCGGGCACGCACTGCGTCGGCCACTTGCGGGTTCTTCGCGTTTTCGCCAAGTCGCGCCGTCGCCTGCGCGATCTGCTGGCTGGTGATGCCGCCCTGCGCCACCTGGGCGATCATGAACATCTCGGCGTAGAGGCTCTGCCGCTCATCGGCCCGGCGCTCCGCCCGCCCGGCCAGCACATCGAGGCAGCCCGCGATAAAATCCGGGTCGGTCCCGGTTTTCAGCATGGTCAACGTCTTCATCCCAGCGCGGCATTCCTGCAGCGCCAGATCGACGTCGCCCGCCAGGGCAAGCTGCCACGCCCGCACCATGCGGGTGTTGGCGACAGGCTTGCTGTCGGGCAGGACGCGGCCGAAGGCGCTGATCGCGCGATCAAGCTCATCGCTGGCCGCCTCGTGCCGCCCCGCGGCCGCCTCGGTCATCGCGCCGGTCCGGTGCAGTCGCGCCAGCAGCAGCGGTTGAGTCAGGCCGTTGCCGCGGGCGAGATCACTGGCGGACTTCAGGCTCTCGGCGCTTTCCTCGATCCGCCCGAGATCGCGCAGGACGAGCCCGCGATAGCGCCGCACCTCGACCAGGCCGAACAACGCGGACCGCGCGACCGGCTCGGTGACCAGTTCGTGTGACGGCAACAGGTCGGTGACATTCGCCGCCCCCGCCCGCACGAAGCGGGACGTCGGCGGTTGTGGCCGGGCGGTGAGCACGCTTTGGGGCAGGGAGCGCCGATACTCGGCCTCCGCCCGCGCCAGCAGCCGCAGCGTCTCGTCGAGGTTGCCCCGGTTGCGCGCGCTGAGAGCACGGTAGTGCGCGAGCCGCGCGACCGCCAAGGGATCCGCGGCGTGGCCAACCAGCTCGCCGGCGCGGGCGAACAGCTGCTCCGCCTCCTGATCGCGGCCCTGGTTCGATAATTGCAGTGCGAGATAGGTCAGCGGTGTCACCGTGTTCGGATCATCCCGGCCGAGCACCCGCTGCTGCAGGGCGAGCGCGGCGCGAAAGGCGATCTCGGCCTGGCCGGGATCATCCGAGAGGTTCGCCCGCGTTCCGGCCTCGATCAACTGATCGTACTGCCCGATATCTCCGGCGCCGAAGGCCGCCAGGGCGAGACGTTCGGCGAACAGCCCTGATGCCGTCGATCGCGGCTGGCCGGAGGAGGGCGGCGATCGGCCGACCCCGATGGCGATCGCCCGCTCGATCACCGGCAGGGCGGGCAGCACCCCATCCGCGTACCAGGTCATCCCGCCGATCTCGGCCACCAGCGCAACCTGCGGCCAACCACCGAGGCGGCGGGTGCATGCCATCACGAGGGCCGGTACGTCCCCCAGGATCCGGCGCTCATTCGGCTCGCCGCACGCGAAATGGGTATCGAGCGCCGCCCGCCAAGGGCCGCTCTGCGCCGCCTGGCGCAGCGCGACGCCGGCCGGCCCGGTGCGCAGACGGGCACTTGGCTGCAGCCACGTGCCGCAGACGACATCGATCCCGCTCGCGGGGGTGCCCGACATGGTGCAGGCCTCGCCGACGCTGTTGTCCCCGATGCTGCTCTGGCCGACCGCCGGGCGGGCGGCGCCGACATAGGACTCCGGCGGAGGTTTGGTACAGCCGGCCAGCGCGAGAAGCGCCGCCAGCAGACCCCCGCGCCACGACATGCTAAAGGTCATCACGCGAAACGTTTGGCAACAGCACCTCGGCGTCGTCGATCGTGTCTCGCGCCGGGTGGATGTCGAGGTCACGGATCGGGATCGTCTGGGGCAGACGCTCGGTGGACACCACGAAGCATGCGACTGAGGCGATCGGGCAAGCATTGATCTGGTAAAGCGCGCTCGGCCCGGGTGCGATGGCGGAAATCTGGGCCGCGGCCTGGCCGCCAACGCCGCGAACCGTGCCCGACAAATTGACGTTGCCGGTGGCTCCACGGGGATAGGCGATCGAGAGGCCGCCAAGCGCGACATTGCCGGACAAATGGGCCCGACTGCCGAGATTGACGAGCAATGTCGTCGTGCCGGCGACCAGCCCGCCGACGGTGTCGATCACGCCGCTGCCGCTGAGATCGACGCGCAGGGTCTGGGTCGCGGCCCCGCTGACACCACCGATCGTGGTGTTCCAGCCGATGACCAGGTTTTGCGCCGCAATGAAGGCTCCCGCGGACGACCCGGCCGCGGTGGGCCAGGAGGCCGATGATGCGTTGCCCAGGGGCGCGCCCGCACTGCCGGTCAACAGCGTGACGCCAGTCGCGAGGTCGACCAGCGCGGCCTGACCGCCGTTGGGGCCGCCGAGGAAGAGGCGCCCGCTCGATACCAGGCCGCCGAGTGAGATCGCCCCGGGCGTCGCGAGCGTCAGATCGGTGGCAGTGATCGAACTGCCGGTGGGGGCCGAGAGATTCCCGGCGGATTGCAACACGGTCGCGCCAGAACCGGATGTCACCGATACATTTGCGGCCAGCGCAAGATTTCCCTGCGAGAGCAGCCGAACCCCGCCGGCCGCCTGCACCGGGCCATTGATCAGCAAGGACGCCGTATCGACCAGGCCGATAGTACCATTGGACGAAATCAGCGAATCAACGACCGACACCACGTTTGCCGCGCCGACCGGATCGAGCGCGGTGCTTTGCCGTGCATTCGTGGTCAGATGGGTCGCGACGATCTGACCGGGCCCAAACACGGGCGCGCCGGGCTGTGCCAGACGATCCAGCTCCAGAATCCCTCCGAGCGGGGCGCTCAAGGCGACCGTTCCGCTGGTGCCCGGAGCAGACAGGGTGCCGCCGATCTCCAGCGTCGCCCCGGCCGCCGCCGCGGATATCGCGACGGTACCGTTATTGTCGGTGGCGCCGATGAAAGACCCGTGATCTTGGGTGAAGGTGCCGAAGCGGGACGCGATGACGACCCCGCTGCCCCCCGCGACTAGGCTGCCCGAAACCTGCTCGATCGCCGGCCCGGCGGCGATGTTCGCGTCGGCGCCGACGGTGATGGTGCCGGTGATGCTGAGCTGGCTTGTGGTCACCAGGACGAGGCGGCCACCGATCGCGCCGCCGGTGAGCGCGCCGATGCGGTTGGAGCTCGAATCGAGGATGACACTCCCGGCGGCGCTCGCGCTCACACCCTGAACGAACACCGTCCCTTTGTTGCCGCCGATGCCGTTCTCCGCGACGCCGCCCGACAGGCTGTTCAGGGTCAGCACCCCGTGCGGCGCGATGACGCTGGCGCCGATCCCGATCGGTCCCTCGGACGTGATATTAACCGAGCCGGCGGAGGTCATCGATGCGCCGGCGAGCTGGATGAAGCTGCCTTGGGCCGACATGATGTTGAGCAGGCTGCCAGTGGCGCTCGCGGTGATGCCGCCGGATACCTGCTGGATGCCGAGATCCGCGCTGAGCTGGACACCGCCCGGGCCGCCCGAGACGTTACCGAGGACGGTCATCGCGCCGGTGGTCTGCACCACCAAGCGGTTGCTGGCGCTGATCTGGCCGATCACGGTCAGAGCGCCGGTTGACGACAAGGTCAGGTCACCGGCGAGGGTGGTGATGGTGCCGAGCGTCGTAATCGCATTGGCGGGCGATTGCAGGGAGACCGAGGCGGACTGCGGAACGCCGGCCAGGCCCGTCTGCTCGTTGAGCAGGGTCGCGCTGATGCGCCCGTTGGGCTCGGTGATACCATTGGCGGCGGAGACGGCAATGGTGCCAGCGCTCAATACCCCGGCCCCGATGGCGGTCCCGATCGCGAGGGTGCCCAAGCTGAGGCCGATCGTCAGGTGTCCGAGGTTGGGGGTGCCGGTCGTCGCCCCGCCGGCGGCGATGGTGCCTGCCACCGACATCGAAACCCCGTTCAACAACAGGAAATCGCCCGATGTCGTGAACGACGAAAGGCTCGCGATGGCGTTCGCGCCGGCCAAATTGACCGAGCCCAATGCAGCTGGCGCAGCACCGGAATTTGGCCCGATCAGGAGATTGGTCACGATGCTGCTCGCCGATGTCTCGGAGATCGCCGAGGCGGTGAGCAAGGCAACGGTGGCACCGGAGACCACCGCCTGCTGGTTGCCGCTGCCGATCGCGATAGGACCCGCCGAGGCCAGCCGGAGCGTCGCGCTGTTGGCGCCAGCGGCCACGGCGCCGGTCACTGTCAGGGGGACGGCATCGACGAGCGAGAAATTGCCCGTCGTGGTGAACGCACCCAGCTCGATGACGCTGTTCGCCGCCTCGAGCGTCACCGCCGCGGCGGAAGACTGCGCCAGCCCCGCGGCAGGGCCGGTGAGGCGGTTGGCGGTGATGATGCCGCCGGTCTGGCTAATTGTTCCCGCCGCCAGCAAAGAAATGGTGCCCGCCGCCAGGGGCGCGCCGATCGTGAGGTCACCGGCCGAGGCCAAGGTCAAGGTGTTGGCGTTGGCCGCGTTGGGGAGGGACGGCAGGCCGAGGGTGATCGGGCCGGACACCGTCATCGCGACACGGCTGTTGATGGAGACATCGCCCGTCGCGTTGATGCCGCCAAGCGCGGCAATGGCGTTGTTGCCGGAGAGATCGATCACAGTTGACCGCGCCACCGCCTGACCCGCGGCGGGGAGCAGGAGCAGGTTGGCGGTCACCGCGCCATTAGGTTCGGTGATGGCGCCGGTGGGTTGCATGATCACGGTGCCCGCGTTGAGGGCGCCGGGGAGCCCGGAGGTACCGACCGACAATCCGCCGGCGACCGAAAGTTGCAGCGTGGCGCCATTGGCCACCGCGGGAGCCAGGACGCCGCCCGCGGTGATGGTGCCAAGTACGGCGAGCGGCACCGTGTCGGTGAAGGAGAGTCCCTGGCGCGCGGAGAATTCGCCGATCGCCGTGATGGTGTTGCTGCCATCGAGGTGGATCAGCGACGCGGCGGGCGGGGCGCCGGGCTGGCGGAGATCGTTGAGGAGGCCGGCGACGAGGGCGCCGGCTGGCTGGCTGATGGTGCCGGTGACCGAGAGGCCGATCGTGCCGGCATTCAGCACTGCCGGCGAGGCCGCGGAGCCAAGGACGAGATTACCCCCGACGATCAAACCGATCGCCCCGATATTGCGCGGATCGGGGGCGGCAACGGTGCCGGCGGTCAGCGATCCGGACACCAGCAGATCGGCCTGGTTGCGGAAAATCAGGTTCCCGCTGACGTTGAACTGGCTGATCTGGGCGACGTTGTTGGCGCCCGTCAGCGTGGCATCGGTGGCAGTGGCGATGGTGAGCCCGGCGGAGGGGCCGGTGAGCAGCTGCGCGTTGATTGACCCGGATTTCCCGGATGACATCGTTTTTTCTTGTACCCCCGCGCCGAATCAGTCATGAATATCAGAGGGTTACGCCGGGATTGGAATCGCGAGGATGGAACACCCAACGGGTGAAGCTGATGT
>CAIWAJ010000724.1:0-4540 GCA_903910565.1 uncultured Rhodospirillales bacterium | reverse complement strand
GCACCGGCACGGAGAGCAGCAGCAGGAACGCGGTCACCAGCACCGACCACACGAACAGCGGCATGCGGTGCAGGGTCATCCCCGGAGCGCGCATGTTGAAGATGGTGGTGATGAAGTTGATGGCGCCGAGCAGCGAGGAAATACCGGCAAGGTGCAGCGCGAACAGCACGAAGTCGCCGGCCGGGCCGCCCTGGAAAGTCGAATTGGACAGTGGCGGATAGAGCGTCCAGCCCGGCCCCGCGCCGTCACCGGTCATCTGGCCGGCGAGGATGAGCACATAGGCCGGGGGCAGTAGCCAGAAGCTGATGTTGTTCAGGCGCGGGAACGCCATGTCCGGCGCCCCGATCATGATCGGCACGAACCAGTTGCCGAAACCACCGATCAGCGCGGGCATCACCGAGAAGAAGATCATCAGCAGACCGTGCGACGTGATCACGGCGTTCCAATGCTGCCCAGTACCGAAGTACTGGATGCCGGGATGGGCCAGCTCGGCGCGCATCCAGATCGACAACGCGCCACCCGTCAGACCGCCGATGACGGCGAAAATCAGGTAGAGCGTCCCGATGTCCTTGTGGTTGGTGCTGCAGAACCAGCGGGCGAAAAAGCCGGGCTTGTGGTCGTGATGGTCGTCGTGCCCGTACCCATGATGCCCAGGGCCGTCATGCGCGTGGTCGTGTGTCGTGGCAGTCATCTGTCGTCTCCTACGTGCACCGATCGCGGATCAGTGCTGGACCTGGGCAAGGCGGATCGTCTCGGTCGAGGCCTGCGCCGGCGCGGGGATTGGCTGCCCCTCGGCAAACTTCGCCTTGGCCGTCTTCTCCCACGCCTGATACTCGGCGAGCGGCACCGCCGTGATGGCGATCGGCATGAAGCTGTGGTTGGTGCCGCAGATCTGGTTGCATTCGCCGTAATACGTCCCCGGCCGGTCAACCCGCACCCAGGTCTCGATGGTGCGGCCCGGGATCGCGTAGCGCTGCACGCCCACAGAGGGAACATAGAAGCTGTGGATGACGTCCGCGCTGTTGGTCAGAATGCGGATGTTCTTGCCGACCGGCACCACCAGGGGATTGTCGACATCGAGCAGGCGCAGCTGGCCCGGCTTGAGGTCGGCGTCCTGCACCCAATCACTCCGGAAGTTCAGGTTGCCTGAATCGGGGTAGGTGTATTCCCAGTACCACTGATGGGCCATGACCTTGATCGTCATGTCCGCGTTCTGCGTCCGGTCTTCGTAATACACCAGGCGAAAGCTCGGGATGGCGATGACCACCAGGATGAGAACCGGGATCACCGTCCAGGCGATCTCGAGGCCAGTGTGGTGTGAGAACTTGCTCGGCACCGGATTGCGCCGGGCGTTGAACCGCCACATCACGTATACGAGCAGGCCGGCCACGAAGATCGTGATGACGGTGATGATAATCAGCACCAGGTCATGCAGGCTGTGAATGCGCTCGGCGACCGGGCTGGCCGCGGCCTGCATCCCCATCTGCCAGTTGCGCGGTGCCTGTGCCATTGCTGGCACGGCAAAGATCACCCCGGTGGCCAGGGTGAGTAGTGTGGCGAAGAGCCGCCGTAGAACGTGCATCGGCTGATCCATCCCGCTGAGATCGCGCGGGGTCGAAAAGCACCCCGCATTGCATAAGACCGGCTACAAGACCCCGGCGAGGAGATCAAGGCCCGAACCGGGTATAACGCGCGCAAGCAATTAATTCGAGAGGCGCACCAGGGTGAAAAACCCGAATGGCGGCACCTGGCTGAAGCGCGCCTGGGCGAAATCCTCGGGCTCCAGCAACAGCCGGAAAGAGAAATCCGGATGCCAGCCAAGCGCCCGCGAAGCCGGCGCCATCGCCCGCTCGACCCACCAGCGCGGGCCTCGCTCGGCCGCCGAATGATTGACGAACATGATGTGCCCGCCCGGCCGCACCACCCGGCGCATTTCAGCCAGCAAGCGGCGCGGACTCGGCACCACCGAGGCGACGAACATCGCCACCGCGATGTCAAAACTCCCGTCCTCGAACGCGGTCTGCTCCGCATCCATCTCGAGCAGTGCATCCACATTGGTCAGGCCGACCGTCTTTACCCTGGCGCGCGCCAAAGCAAGCATATCGGCCGACAGGTCGATCCCGGTGACCCGCTTGTCCGCCGCATAGCGCGGCAAGGCGAGACCGGTGCCGACGCCGACCTCGAGCACGCGCGTGCCCGGTAGTCGGTTGACCTCGGCGACCGCGCGGCGCCGGCCCCAGCCGGACACCCCGCCGAACACAAAATCATACACGCCGGCCCACCTCTTATAGGCGGCGCGCACAGCATCGGCATCGAGACCTGTCGCGGTCCGTTGAGTTTGGGCGGCCTGGCTCATGGTTTCGCTCGTCCTGTCGCCCACGGCGCCGCGCAAGCGGCGCGGCCACGCATCCGCGTGCCCACACTGCTTACCACGCCGCGAACCGGTTGGGGAGAGGCGGTGTAACGACCGCCGCGCCGCTATTCGGACGCCAGATCCACGGCGGCTGCGCGCCCGTTGGGCTGGGCCTCAATCTCGAATTTGAGGATTTGTCCCTCGGACAACGTCCGCATGCCCGCCTTCTGGACCGCGCTGATGTGGACGAATACGTCCTTGCCCCCGGTTTCCGGCGCCACGAAACCGTAGCCCTTTGTCGGGTTGAACCACTTGACCGTGCCTTTAGGCATAACCGTTCCGCCTCTCATGACCGAGGGCTGACGGTTGGAGCCAGTCGTCGCAGGTGCCGATAGCAAGAACCGTAGCGGCACGGCCCGTCCGAAGCCCTCGAAGATTTCAGATGCTTGCCCGCCGCCTCGCGGGAACGGTCACGCACCCCCCTACGGCGCAACTGCCCGGATTTTGCAGTCCGGTTTCAGCGGCGCCCGAGGACACGATAAACACGCAAGGCAGATCTGCGCAACCGCAACTTCGTGATATCGCCGGGCGTCACACGCCTCAGGCGGCGTCCTCGCGGCGATCGCGCACCTTCACGTAGGCGATCTGGGCATGCTCGACGCAGTACGGCTTACCCTGTGCGGCCTCGGCATCGCAAAAGCGGAAGCTCTTGGTGCCAGGCTCGCCAATCGGCCAGCAGCACACCGAGGCACGCCCGACTCGCGGGGCGACCGCGCGCACCGGAGTCGTGCGCACCGGCGCAACCTCGCGCGCCGCGGGCTTCGGCTGAAATACGGGACGCGGCGCGGCAACCACGGGCTCGGCGACCTCTGTCGTGCGAAGCGGCGGCAAGGTTGGGCCGGTCACACGACGCGGCGCAGGCGGCCGCGGAGCGGCGCCGGAGCCATCACGGCGAATCGGCGAAGGCCGTGCCGGCAAGTTCAGGCGGTGCGCCTTGCCGACGACGGCGTTCTTCGAGATCCCCATCCGGCGGCCGATTTCCGCGGTTGAGAGCCCTTCAGCCCAGAGCGCCCGGAGACGTTCGATCGTCTCATCGTTCCACTCCATCTCGTAGCTCCCATCCATGACTGCCTACCACATATGGTAGCGGCAAGTTCGGGTGGGTCAATGCGCGGGAGGGCGGTTTTCCCAAAAACTTGTGGAAAACCTCCGACTCCGCCCCAAGATGTTGTGGATTAAAAGAGCAGCCCCTTCTTCAGCATGCCGTGCACGCCCTTTTCCCCGTTCACCGTCTGGGTCACATGGAAATCCACCGCGAGCGAGCAGAACTGATAGGCCTCCTGGCGCGAGAGATTGGAGCGCGACGTGATAAAGGCGATCATCTCCCGCAGCGCCTGCTTCATCGCCTGGTCGAGATCCTCGTGCATGCCCATCGAGATGTAATGGGTCGCCGTCTCGCCGCGGGGATAGGCGAGAAGCGGGGCAGCGCCGACCTGCTTATGCAGCGTCAGCGTGAAGGTACCGGTGAGGCACATCTCCAGCGCGTTGATGCACACCTCGCCATCGCCCTGCACGCCGTGTCCGTCGCCGGCCGAGAACAGCGCGCCCTTGGCGAGCACGGGCAGGAACAGGGTGGAGCCCTCGCCGATCTCCTTGTTGTCGAGATTGCCGCCATGTTCGCGCGGCTGCACGGTGGAGATCGTCCCGTAATGCGCCGGCGGCGCCACGCCCATCACGCCGAAGAAGGGCGCGAGCTCAAGCTCCACCCCATAGGGCATGCGGCAGACGCGGCGATCGCGGTCGACCGGCATGTGGGTGAGGAAGCGCTCGGGGAAATCCTCCGGCAAGGTACCGCGCAGCGGCCCGAAGCCGCAGAATCCCCAATCGGCGCCGAATTCGATCTTTTCGATTTTCACTTCCAACATGTCGCCCGGTTCGGCGCCGATAACCGCCACCGGGCCGGTGATGATATGGCCGGGGCCGCGCGGCACCCGCGCATGGATCGCATGCAGCGCCGGCGGCACCACCATCCCGGAGCCAGGCGGCGGCAGGGTCTCGGGGCTGCCCGAGACGCATTCGAGCACGACAGTATCGCCCGAGGCGATCGTCACCACCGGCGGGATCGCGGCGTCAAACACGCCCCAGCGGACGGTTTCAGGGGTGGCGGCAACGCGATGCACGGCCATG
>CAIWAJ010000723.1:0-1890 GCA_903910565.1 uncultured Rhodospirillales bacterium | reverse complement strand
GCCTGGGCCTCCGCCTCGATGGCGCTGTCGATATCCATGTCCCATTCCTGGTGTAGGCAGCGCTTGGTCATCGCGTGGGCGAAGGTCGGCCCGTCCGCGATGCTGGTGGCGAGTGCCTCTGCCTCGGTCAGCACCGCATCTGGCGCGCAGAGCCGGTTGAAGAAGCCCCAGCGCTCGCCCTCCACGCCATCCATCGATCGCCCGGTGTAGAACAGCTCGGCGGCCCGGCCGACGCCGATGATGCGGGGCAGGATGTTGCAGGCCCCCATGTCGGCGCCCGCCAAGCCCACGCGTGCGAACAGAAACGCCGTCTTGCTGCCGGCGGTGCCCAGCCGCAGGTCGGAGGCCATCGCGAGAATGGCGCCGGCGCCGGCGCAGACGCCATCGACCGCCGAGACGATCACCTGCGGGCAGGCGCGCATCGCCTTTACAAGGTCACCGGTCATGCGGGTGAAATCCAGCAGCCCCTGGGTGTCGCCGGCCTCCTGCATGCGCACCAGCGGGCCGATGATCTCATGCACATCGCCGCCGCTGCAGAAATTGCCGCCGGCGCCGGTGATCACCACCGCCTTCACCGCGTCGGCATAAACGAGGGCGCGGAACAGGTCTCGCAACTCGGCGTAGCTCTCGAAGGTCAGTGGGTTCTTCCGCTCCGGCCGGTTGAGCGTGATGGTGGCTACCTTGCCCTGGAGCGACCACAGGAAATGCTGGGGCTGCCAGGTGGCGAAGTCGATGCGGCCGCGGTCATGGGGCAGTGCCATTGGGGGTCTCCTGGTTTCCAGCCCCCTGCATGCCCCGGAAAACGCGGCCAATCAACGCGTGGTCAGCCGAAGCGGGCGAGATAGGGCTCGGCGAGTTCGGCGCTGGCACGCACGAAGGGAGCGCCGAGGCTTTGCGCCAGTTCGGTCTCCATGTGGGAGCCGATCCAGCACACCGCCATCATCCGGCGCAGCAGCAGGAAGCTCGGCAATTCCGCCTCCTCCGCCGCCGAAAGCGGCATCACGCTGCGATAGCCCTCGACCCAGGCGGCGGTCCAGTCCGAGACCTCTGGATGCTCCTCCATGAAGGTCACCGTGGTCGCGTAGTCGTAGAGGAACCAGCCGAAGCCGCAATCATCGAAATCGATCACCGCGACCTCGGGCCCATCGACCAGGAGATTGGCGGCGCGGAGATCGGCATGGATGAGACCGCGCCGCTCCGGCCCGTCGCCGAAGGCCGCCAGCCGGCGCCCGATCGTGGCGACCGCGCGGGCCAGAATTGCGCGGGTCTCGCCTGATGCGCTGGGGGCGGCGTGCCAATGGCCCCAGATCGGCCGCTCGCCGAGCATCGTCGTCATGTCCCAGGATTGCCGGGCAAAACCCTGCGGCAGCGGCCAGGCGCGGGCGTGGCGGTGCAGCCGAGCGGTTACCGCGCCGAGCTGGCCCATGGTGCCGCGCATATCCGCCGCCTCAGGCTCGCGCCCATCGAGAAAGCTGAACAGCACCGCACGGCGCGGCGCATCCACGCCTGGGCCATGCACCACCTGGAGCAGTTCGCCGTCGCGCCCGGGCAACGCCGGGGCGGTGCGCACCACGCCATCGGCCTGCAGGGCGGCAAGCCAGTTCAGCTCGGAAAGTATTGCAGAGTCAGTGTGATAACCCGGGCGGTGCAGCCGCAGGATGAGCGGCGCGGCGCGATCCGGGTCGTCGATACGGTAGGTGATGTTCTCGGAGTGGTTGATCATCCGGGCAGTGGCACGCGGCCCGATGTCCCAGCGCGCCAGGCTGGCGGCGACCATGCGGTCATAGGGCGCAAAATCGAAATCATCCATGCCGTGCCTCCATCACCCCGCCAGCATCTCGCGCCGCCGCGCGTGCTGCAATGCCACATTGCGATTGACGCAAAGCGAGG
>CAIWAJ010000722.1:0-6467 GCA_903910565.1 uncultured Rhodospirillales bacterium | reverse complement strand
GAGTCGGCCGGGGAAACTCCGCGCCAGTGGATGAAAGTTTTTTGGTTCTTTTTTTCAAAAAAGAACTGCTTCCTTTCTTTCTCCCGATTGCCAGGCTCTAGCGCCGCTCGGTTCCAGGATCGAACGCGGATTGCAGCCCATCGCCGAGAAAATTGATCGCCACCACCGTCAGCAGGATCATCACCCCTGGCCATATCGCCAGCGCCGGCGCCGTGCCGATCAGTTCCAGCGCGTTGTTGAGCATGCCGCCCCAGCTCGTCTGCGGCGGCTGGATGCCGACGCCGAGGAAGCTCAACCCCGATTCCGCCAGCACGATCCGCCCCATCGCCAGCGTCGTCGCCACGATCACCGGAGAGATCGCGTTGGGTAGGATGTGCACGAGAAGAATGCGCAGTGGTGAGGCCCCGGTGGCCCGCGCCGCCTGCACGAAATCGCGCTCGGCCAGCGCCAGGGTGCCCGCCCGCGCCAGGCGGGCCACGCCGGTCCAGCCCAGCAGGGTGAAAATCGCCACGATCCGCCAGAAATTCGCCCCACCCGACCGCACGAACGCCGCAGGCAGCCCGAGTTTGGTCAAATCGAGCGCCGCCAGGATGATCAGCATCGGCAGCCATGGCAGGCCGATCACGAAATCGGTGAAGCGCATCAGCACTGCGTCCACCCAGCCGCGCAAATATCCTGCCGTCGCGCCGATCAGCGTGCCGACCAGGCTGGCACTGACCGCCCCCAGCAGCCCCACCGCCAGCGACACCCGCCCGCCCCGCAGCAGCCGCGCCACCACATCCCGCCCGGCATCGTCGGTGCCGAGCCAATGCGTGGCCGAGGGCGGGTCGAACCGGCCGAGCAGGTCGGTCTCCACTCCGCTTACGTCCAGCGCCGCCTCGAACACCCCGGCGCCCGCGGTGGCGAGCGCGAGCAGGACCAGCACGCTTGCCCCCAGCAGGGCTGCCCGATCAGCGCGCAGCCGGCGCCAGCGCAACTGCCAGACGGTCGCCGCGAGTGTCGCGCTCATCGCACCGCCCGCCCCTCAAGGCTGATCCGCGGGTCAAGCCAGGCATAGGCGATATCGGCAAGCATGCTCCCCAGGACGATCATGATGGTGGTGAACAGCAGGCAGATCAGCGCCAGATTATAGTCATTGCCCATGATCGCCTCGAGCGTCAGCCGCCCCATGCCGCGATAGGCGAACACCACCTCCACCAGCAGCGCCCCGGAGAACAGGTGCCCTACCCCCAGCGCGATCACGGTCACCACCGGGATCAGCGCATTGCGCAACACATGCCGCAGCCCGACCCGCAGCGGCGCCAGGCCCTTGGCATGGGCAGTGCGCACATGGTCTTGCCCCAGCACGTCCAGCACCGCGCTGCGGGTGTAGCGCGCCAACCCGCCGATCTCGACGATCACCAGCGTCAGCACCGGCATCACCAGATAGGCCCAGGCCGGCTGACCCTGCCCCGCCCGCGGCATGCCGCCCGCCGGCAGCCAGCCGAGATGAACCGCAAACAAATAGATCAGCAGCAACCCGAGCCAGAAACTCGGCACTGAGATGCCGGCATAGGCGAACAGGTTGATCACCCGGTCCACCGCCGAGCCCCGCCGCATCCCCGCCACCGCGCCGAGCGCCACCGCGATCGCGGTGGCCAGAACGAAGGCCGTGCCGGTCAGCAGCAGCGTGTTCCCCAGCGCCGGCAGCACGATCTCCAGCACCGGCCGGTGCTGCGCCCGCGAATAGCCGAAATCCCCATGCAGCGCGGCCGCGAGCCAGCCGAGATAGCGCGCCCCGATCGGCTGGTCGACACCATAGATCGCCCGCAGATGCGCGACATCCTCCGGCCGTGCATCAGGGTTGGCGTGCATCAGCAGGTCCACCGGGTCCCCCGGCATGAGCCCAATCAGCACGAAAATCACGAAGGACTTGGCGATCAGCACCACCACCATGCTGGCGAGGCGGGCAATCAGGAAGCGCCCCATGGCTTGGCTACTTGACGCCCCATTCCTCGATCCAGCCGCTCGACAGGCCCGGCAGCGGGGGCGGCGCCACCCCGGTCATCCATTTCGGCGTGACGATCTGCGACGTCAGCACATAGAGCGGGATGATCGGCAGGTCCTCCTTCACCAGGCGGACGATGTCATTCCAGTACTTCTTGCGCGGCACCGGGTCGAGCGCCGTCAGCGCCCCCATCAGCGCGGTGTCGAGCGCGGGGTCGGCGACGCCATAGACGTTATTGCCGAACCAGCCATTGGCCTCGGTCGGAATTTGCTTACTGTCGAAGCGGATCTGCGGCACCCAGTCGGGGAACGGCGTCCAGGACAGCAGCGCCAACCCGTTGTATTTGCGCATCCTGAGCCCCTCGGCCAGCAGCACGCGGAAGGGCTGGTTCTTGATCTGCAACTCGATCCCCTCCGCCTTCAACTGGCTCTGCATCACCTGCTCCTGCAGGTCGTTCAGCCGATTGCCGGAGGAGGCGCTGATGTCGATCGAGAAGCGCTCGCCCGATGGCGAAACCAGGATGCCGTCCGGCCCCGGCTTGAACCCGGCCTCCGCGAGCAAGCCCCGCGCGCCCGCGGGATCGTAGGGCCAGAAGCCGAGATTGGGGTCATGGCCGAATTCGCCGGCGGTGATGAAGCTGTCGGCGATAGGCACCTTGCCCTCGAACAGCCGGCTCACAATGGTCTTGCGGTCGATCGACATGGCGATCGCCTTGCGCAGCCGCTGGTCGGTCAGCAGCGGGTGATCCATCTTCACATAGAGCTGCTGCACCCCAAGCGTCGGCACGATGCTGATATCGAAGCGGTTGGCCGCCGACTTCTGCAACGCCAGCGCCTGGTCCACGGTGAGCCCGATCTCTCCGGCCATATCGATGTCGCCGGCCAGCAGATTGGCCTGCAAGGCGGCGGTGTTCTCGATCATCCGCCAGGTGATTTTCTGGAAATATGGCTTCTTCGCCCCTTCCCAATACTTGTTCGGCGCCATGGTGATCGACTCGCCCTGGCGGTACTCGGTGATCACGTAGGGTCCGCTCCACAGCCCGGGATTCTCGGGGTGGCGGTTGAATTCGGAGTGGTTACCGTAGTCCACCGTATTGGCGGCCGCGGCGAAAATTGGCCCCTCGACATGCTCCGGCACCGGCACCGGGGCGGTGCGGTCATAGTCGTAGCGGGTGGTCTTGATGTGCACAACGACATCGAGCGGAGTCACCGCCTCCACCGCCGATATGGTGGTCGATGGCGACATCGACTGGCCGACCTTGAACGCGAAGGCGAAATCCGCCGCCGTCAGCGGCGCCCCATCGCCCCATTTCAGATCGGGCTTGAGAGTGAAACGCACCTCCATGCCCTGCTTGCCGTCCGGCAGATCGACGATCTTCGCCCGCCCGTTCGCCAGCGACGGCACCTCGGTGCAGAACCGGCAATACACCTTGCCGTCCCGCGTGATCCCGGTCATCGACCGCCGCGCGGCCGCCTGCACGTGGATGGTGACCAGCGCGTTGGTGAAATACGGGTTCATGTCGCCGATCGTCTCGGCGATGCCGATGGTCAGCGTGTCATGCGGCGCCGCCTGCGCGGCAGTGGCGACGGACAGCAGGGGGAGCAGGGCGACGGCGAGGCGGTAGCGCATTGGAGTTCCTGAACAAGCTGCTTCAGGCCAAGGGTGGCGCATCGCCGATGCCCCGTCTAGCGCGTTTCGACCTTCGGCGCCGGCCGCAGCAACACGCATCCGGCCGCCGTCAGCACCAGCGCGAAACCGACGAAATCCATCGTCGTCGGCCGGTCCCCCACCAGCAGCATGGCGCTCGTCACGCCGACCACCGGCACCATCAGCACCCCGAGCGCGGCGGTCGCGGCGGGCAAGCGGGCGACGATCTCGAACCATACATAGTAGGCCAGCGCGGTACCGAAGACGACATTGTAGAACAGCCCCACTCCGGCCTGCCAATGCTCCGGCAACAGCCGCGGCGCGCCCCCGAACAACAGCAGCCCCACCACCGCCGCCACGCCGCCGGCGGCGAGCTGCCAGCCCGCGATCACGAAGGGATCGGCGCTCACTGCAGCCCATTTCACATACACCGTCCCCGCCGCCCAGCTCACCGCCGCCCCCAGCGCGAACCACATGCCGATCGGGATGTGCCCGCCGAGAAACGGGATGATCAGCGCCGCGATCCCCGCCGCCCCCAGGGCAAGCGCTACCGCCCGCACCCGGTCCAGCCGCTCGCCCAGCACCAGCCAGGCCAGGAACGTCACCCACAGCGGCATGGTATAGGCGATGATCGCCACCCGCGTGGTGGTGGTGCCAAGCTGGGCGAAAGAGGAGAACAGGTTGAACCCCGCCAGGTTCAGCAGCCCGGCCACCACGAGATGCATCCTATCCCGCGCTTTGGGCACCCACAGCACCCGCCCCCGCGACAGCGCGATGCCCAGCAGCACCGCCGCCCCCACCCAGAGCGCGATCGAGCGAAACATCCAGGGAGAGTAATCCAGCAGCGCCATCCGCGCCGCCGGCCAGTTCAACCCCCACATCAGCCCGAGGGCAGCCACCATGGCGCGCGCACGCAGGTTCGCCGACATGCCCTAGTGCCGCAGCACGCGCGTCAGTCCGGTCGAAAACCACGGCACCAGCACCTTCACCATCAGCGTCTCCGCAACAAATAAGCGGCCAATGGCCCCCGGACGCACACCACAGGCTGATTTCGCCGATTTCGCAAGCAATGAACAGGCCCAGCCCGATCGCCTGCGGAGAAGCGCATCGCCCCGTCGGTCGACATGAACGTCTCGAGGCGGCCGATGCCGAGGCCCACCTTCACGTCTTCGACCCGGCGCACGTCGCGTACGGTCACTACACGTATTTGCTGAACCTCATGAAGGGGCCCCAGATGGCTCACATCCTGCGTAGTGAGAACGCAATCGCCACTGGCGACTATCTCGGCGGCCGCAGCTCACAAGCGAATGTGATTTCAACCTGAGATTGCAATTCGTTAACAGCTGTGCTTGCAGGTGTCCTTGCGGCGGTTCACGCTGCTTGGCGCGCACAGGGGGCTAAGCGATGGCGATCACACCGAATTTTGTCGTCACAACCGTGGCGCAGTTGAACGCCGATCTCGCGGCGATCGACCTCGGTGGCACCTCCTCGGCGGTCAACACCGCCTATACCATCACGATCACCAAGGCGCTGTCGTTCACCACTGACATCACCGCGATCAACCTGGCGGCCGGCGACACGCTGTCGATCCAGGGCCTGGTCGGCGCCAAGGGTACCGCCGCGACGCTCAACGGCAACGGCGCCCACCGAGGCTTCACCGTCACCGCGGGGCAGGTGACGCTCAGCAATCTCACCCTGCAGAACATGATCGCCAGAGGCGGTAACGGAGGCAACGGCAAGACCGCCGGCGGCGGCGCGGCCGGGCTGGGCGGCACATTGTTCATCGCGCCGGGCGGAGCCGTCACCCTCAACGCAGTGCAGTTCAGCGGCGACCGGGCCACCGGCGGCAAGGGCGGCACCAAAACCGCCACGGGCACCGGAACTGGCGGCGTCACCGGCCTGCCCGGCGGCTTCGGCAATGGCGGCGCGGACGGCACCGTCGGCGGGTTCGGTGGCGGTGGCAGCACCGGCGCGACGGGCGGTTTCGGTGGTGGCACCGGCGCTGGCGGCGGGCTCGCGGCAGGCGGCGACGTCTTCCTCGCCCAGGGCGGCTCCCTGGTCTTCGCCAGCGGCACCCTCCCGGCTGGTACCCTCACCGCCGGCGGCGCGGGCAGCGGCGGCACCGCCGGCAACGCCTTCGGCAGCGGGATCTTCGCGCAGGGCAACGCCACCATCAGCCTCGGCAACGTCACCGTCACCGGCGGCATCGCCGATCAGACCGGATCGGGCTGCACGGGCGCCAATGCCGGGGCGATCAGCCTCGCCATCACCGGCGCCACCACCTTGGCCGCGGCGAGCACCTATTCGGGCGGCACCACACTCGGCGCCGGCAGCCTCACCTTGCTCGCCGCGAACGCCGCCGGCAGTGGCACCATCGCGTTCCAGGCTGCCGGCGAAACTCTCGTCGCCGGGGCGGGCGGCATCCCCGCTAATCGCATCACCGGCTTCGGGCTCGGCGACACCATCGACCTGCAAGGTATCGGTACCGCGACCCTGGCCACCCTCGCGCCCGGCAATGAGCTCATACTGAGCGGCGGCGCCTCGACGGCGAGCATGGCGCTCGATCCGGCGCAGAGTTTCGCTGGCCTCGGCTTCGCCCTCAGCGCCGACAGCGCCGGCGGCACCTCTGTCACGCTCGTCACCACCAACTACATCGTGGCGACCGCCACCGATCTCACCGCTGCCCTTCTTGCCAGAGGTGGCTCGGGAAATTCGGACAGAGCGATAGGTGGATTTCCTGCCTGACAGCGGCAATGTTGCCGCGGATCAGGAGCGAACATGACGAAGCGAACACGACGGACGCATAGCCCGGGCTTCAAGGCGAAGGTGGCGT